>NZ_SJPT01000017.1 GCF_007860095.1 Novipirellula galeiformis
ACTTTTTTAACGGCAGCCAGTTTAAATTCTCGGCTGAATGTTCGACGCTTGTCCATGAATCGGATCTCCTGTCAGAGACAGTCTGACATCCGCCGGTCCACTGTCAACTTTTCGTGGGCAATTCCAGTATGATTAAGATTAGGATCAATGTAGGGCCGGTTCCCACCGGTCCTAGGCTTGCTGTATCAGTCCAGGATTTAAAGATAGTCGCCAAACGACCAGACACCTTCACCTATCGATTTCACGCCCCGAGCGATCAACGACAATCGGATCACCGACCTGAGTCTGCCACTGGCGTAGCTTTGCTTGCAGTTGCATCTTGGTCTCGGCGTGCTGCGGCGTTTCTGCGAGATCGTTCCGTTCATCGGGATCGTTGAGCAAATCGAACAGTTGCCACTTGTCGATCTGCGGATAGTGGATCAACTTCCAACGGTCACCACGAATCATGCGTTGAAAATTGCGAAAATATCCGAACACGTATTCGTGAACATGGTCCTGCTCGCCACGTAGAACGGGAACCACACTGCGACCGTCAATTGGTTTAAGGGTTCCAGCAACGTCAGGAGCAACCGGCACGGGGATTCCCACCAAGTCGCAGACGGTGGGATACAAATCACGCAAGTACATTTGTGCGTCGAAGCGTTGATTCACGGGAATGCCGGGACCGCTGATCAGCATCGGCACGTTCATCGTGTGCTCGTACATGTTCTGCTTGCCACGCAATCCATGACTGCCCATCGCCAGCCCGTGATCACTCGTGAAGATCACGATCGTGTTGTCTCGTTGGCCGCTGCCATCGAGTGCTTTCAAAATTCGACCGACTTGTTGATCGAGGTGCGAAATCACGGCGTAGTAAACGGACAAGTCCTCGCGGACCTCTTTCCCAGTGCGAGGCAACGGCAACAGCAGTTCGTCGCGTGAGTTTTCGTTGCCGTGATCGAAGGGGTGTCTCGCTTGAAAATTCTTCGGCAGTGGCATCGTCGCCGGGTCGTAGGCATCCTCAAAACCGGGAGGCAGCAACAGCGGATCATGCGGCGCGGTGAAGTTCACGTGCACAAAGAATGGCTTGTCGTGCGGCTGTCCGATCAACTTGATGCTCGCGTCTGCAAACTTTTCGCTGATGTCGCCCGTCAAACCGACGCCGAGTTCAGGATATTTTTCCTTGCCGTCGCTCGATTGGAAAATCCAGCCCGTGTAACCCGTGACAGGTCTTCCGTGCGCATCGACTTGATTTGGCTTCATCCATTTTGCGCCGCCGCCTCCGAATAGTCCGACGGTGTCCTGGTAGCCGTAGTCGCTCGGTCGGCCCTTGTTGTGCCATTTGCCAACGTACGATGTTTCGTAGCCGCCACGCTGCATCGTTTCGGCGAAGGAAACAAAGCCAGCCGGTTGTTTTCCGCCAAAATCCAGCACGCCGGTGCGGAAGCCACTGCATCCGCTCAGAATCTCTCCACGGCTCGGCGTACAGATTGGGTTTGCACAAACCGCCCGAGTGAACACACTGCTGCGTCGAGCTAAAGCATCCAGATTCGGTGTTCTAATCTGATCGTTGCCAAGCGCCGCGATCGTATCCGGTCGCTGATCATCCGAAACGATCATCAAAACATTCGGCGGCGCAGCGTCAGACGTCTGAGCCAACGCAGACGCCAGAATCACGAGCAGCAGGGTCGCAACGAGCGTTTGAATTTTCTTCATCGTGCTTCAGAACGAGAGGGTTCGGAAAGGGAAGCCAGGCACGAATGGCACGGGTATTGAATGCTCGCTGCCGTTAGTGACAAATGGAGGCCGACCGGTGGATGACCGGTTTGGTCGTTCGCGTATGACGAACGGACGGTAGGAACCGTCTCTACTTTTACTCCGAAAACTTGCCAGCATTTTTTGCCATTACCGAGCACGGCAATGGCAATAAACGTGTAATTCGTGCAATCAGCTCAAATCGGGCAATTCTCCGGTGCTTTCGTTGAAGCTATCGATATCGTGGCCAAGCCGTTTCAAAATGGATAGGTAGAGGTTACAGAGCCGGGTGTCTTCGGGGTACTTGATATGTCGGCCGGGATTGATCTGACCGCCCGCGCGGCCGGCCAACAGGATCGGCAGATTGGCGCTGGTGTGGGAGTTGCCGTCGCGCATGTTGTTGCCAAACATGATCATCGAGTTGTCGAGAAGCGATCTCTCGCCTTCCTTGATCGCGTGGAGTTTTTGCAGGAACTCGACATACTTCTTCACGCAATATTCATTCGCGATTTGATACCCCTCCAGCTTCTCTTTTCGCCCCGCGTGATGCGCCATCCCGTGGAGGCCGCCACATTTCTTGTCGACGAATGAAAAGTCGATGCTGCTCGAACTGCGTCCCATCATGAAGGTGGCGACTCGCGTGCGATCCGTCTGGAACGCCAGGGTCATGATGTCAATCATCTGGGTCAGGTGCTCGTCATGCGATTTGGCACGACCGGGCTCAGGCATGCGTCCCTCCAGCAGTGACTCCGGAACGGGGCGATGATTCTTATCCGAGAATTCGAGTTTCTTCTCCAAGCTTCGCACGGAGGTTAGATATTCATCCAGGCGATGTTGATCGTCCTGTGACACCGTTTTCTTGAGATCGTCGATGCTTTCGAGAGTCAGATCGATGACGCTGCGCGTGTCGCCCAGACCGGTGGTCTTGCCGAACAGACGGTCAAAGGCCAGTCGCGGAAAGCGTTCTCGGGCCAGCGGCGTGGTCGGGGTCAGCCAGGAAATGGAATTGCCATACAACTGGGTGATGCGCTCGCCGGTGTCGACGCCGGTCCACTCCGCTTCGGTGGAAAGCTCGAGGGAGGGCAATAAGGTCTGATCGGCCAGCTTCCGGGCGGCAGCCTGATCGACCGAAATGCCGCATTGAATATCGCTCCCCATGCTTCGCTTGACGCCCGTGCCAACCAGAAAGTTAGAGGTGCCGCCATAGTGTCCGCTGGTCGGGCGGTCGCGGCCTTTCTTGAGTTCGTGATTGAGATTGGTCAGGACGAGAACTTCATCGCGGATCGGCTCCAGCGGCCGCAGAGTCTTCGACAATTGGTAGTCCGCGCCGGTCTGTTCCGGCGTCCATTCGTAGGGATTGATCCCGTTGGGCTGATAGATAACGCCAAAGCGCAGAGGATGCTTTTCGGCTTCCGCTTTATCGGCGCCCCAGAGCATCGTTTCCAGCCAAGGCAGGCCGAGGCTGACTCCGGCAACGCCTTTCAGGACGCTGCGTCGGTTCAAGTTCCAAGTCTTTTTATTTTGCATCGGTTAGGTATCCTTGCTCTCGGCGATATCGGAACGGGTAGCTGTTGACGATGGCGGTGGCCAGAGCGGAGAAGCGGTAATCGTTTTCTTTCAAGTCCGCGACCGCTGTTTGGATAACGCTTTCGTCGTAATATTCAAGGCTGCGACCCAAGGCGAACCCGAGGCTCTTTTGCGCCATCTGATGCAGGAACGCGTCCCGCTTGGTGGTCATCAAGTAATTTTTCAATCCTGGCAGCCCACTCAAATTCGGGCCGCCTTTGAGCTCTCCCGTTGAGTCGACCGCTTGGTCGCCTTCCATGGTCCGGAAGCGGCCAATCGCGTCATAGTTTTCAAGGGTAAACCCAAACGGATCGAGACGCTCATGGCACACCGCGCAAGTCGCGTTCACGCTGTGCGCGGCGAGTCGTTCCTTCTTGCTCAGCGACTTGTCGCTAAGCTTGCTTTCATCGATCTCGATGCCGTCAGGCGGTGGCGGAACCTTGCTCCCGATCAAAGCATCGAGTATCCATTGACCTCGGATCACGGGGCTGGTTCGTCCTGGAAAAGAGGTCGCCACCAACACGCTGCCCATCGCCGCAAACCCGCCGCGTTGATCGGTGGTCAGCTCGACCTTGCGCATTTCGTCTCCCTCGATTCCGGCGATGCCATAGTGTTCGGCGAGCGTCTCATTGAGGAAGGTCGTTTTCGAATCCAAGATCTCCAGGACGCTTTTGTCCTGCTTAACGAGGTCGTCAAACGTCATCACCGCCTCTTGATACATGCTTTGTTCAAGTTGGTCGGTGTACGAGGGAAACAGATTCGAGTCCGGTTTCTTCTCGTAAAGGATTCTCCGGAATCCGAGCCATTGACTGGCAAATTCCTGCGCCAGCGAAATGGACTTAGGATCCTTGAGCATGCGCTGAACCTGTTCCTGCAACACTTTTTCGTCCTGCAGGCGGCCCTCTTGCGCCAGCTTCATGAGGGTTTCATCCGGCATCGAGCTCCATAGAAAATACGACAACCGGCTCGCCATGGCATAGTCGTCGACCTGCCGCGCGTCCTGTCCGGGGGCTTCGTCTTCAATTCGAAAGAGGAACTGCGGACGAGTTAACAGGCTTTGGACGATCAATTGCGCCGCTTTTTGAAAATCGTCGGTCTCGGCCATCGATTGGTCGTAGATACCGGTAATGATCCGGGCATCCTCCGCGCTGACGGGGCGGCGAAAGGCTCGACTCGCAAATGTCAGCAAGGCGTCTTTGACCCGTCCGTCCATCTCCGCCTGAAAGGCTTCAGCGGCCTTGCTCAGGTCGTTCCACTGTTTCTGGTCGGCCTCGGAAAGTTCGGCCGGAGCCACGCGATCTTTTTCGGCGAGATCTGCGAGGGCCGGAAGTTCCTCTTTATTGGTTTTCAGCAGCGAAGCGAACTTTTTCTTTTTAACAAAGTCGAAGAAGTTCTTGATCGGCGTCCTTTTGGCATACTCGATTTCACGTTTGATCGATTCCAGTCGGGTCTTGTCCTCTTGGCTCAACGAGACGTCGATCATTTCCTTTGCACCGGGGGCTTTGCCGTAGCCGACGAGAGCTGCGTAAATGCCCCACCACTTTTTCGCAGCTTCGACGGAAGTGTTGCCCGGGCCGCTATAGAAATAGGAATGAGTGTGCTTTCCCTTTGGAAAGGGGATCTCTTCATCCGACGCATAGGCTTGCACCAGCCCCTTGCCTTCGGCCGACTTCTCCATCCCCATCGTGGAAGTGAATGATTTCGCGCCGGCCGGCAGCCGGAAGGAGAGCAAGGCGGGAGCTTCAATATAGAAACCGCGTTCGATCTCGCCCGTCCCGGATGCCGAACTAACGAACTTAGTGCCGTCCGGAAAGTTGTCCCTGTGGATCGCTCCCTCGCCTTGCTTTTCAATCAGTTCAAGGTCGCCGAGATAAACGACGCTGCCGTCTGTTAACGTCACCTTGGGGGCGTGCAGGACAATGCGATCAAACTCATGCCCCTCGCCCACGTCGCCGACGCTAAGGTACAACGCGTTCGCATCTTCGCGAATATCCGTTTTCACCTCCATGCCCGGCTTGATCATCATTCCGGTGGCGGGAACGGAAAGCAGGACCTTTGCCGCAAAGTCATCGTGAAATGCCTGCAACTCGCTTTCGCTGACCTTCTCCTTCCGGGATTGGAGCTCCAGCCAGGGATCGAGAACCCAATGCCCGTAGTGGTTGTCCCAGCGACTGGTTTTGATATCCTCGTCCGCATGAAGAAAGGCGATGGTCCATTTGTAGAAAACACTCGGCATCAACTTTTCGCGGATGGCCACATCATAGATTTCCCGGTCGCTGGCCTTGGGATTTTCCAGGGCCAGTTTCATTGCCGGCATGAGGTAGGGCTCGAAATCCTTCCTCGGATTGTAAGCAGGAAGTTTCTCGAAGAAGTCGTTGTAAAAGTTGGTCCGCTCGCGTTCCGCCCGAACTAGATAGACGCGCGGCGGATGAGTGGGCGAGGGATCGGCGCCGAAGGTGATGCCGCGTGCGTAGCTCACCTTGGCATGCTGCGAGATGTCCCGCGCCGCCTTGAAATATTTCTCCACCATCAGCGGCAGCATCGGCATGCCCTCGGCGTTGTTGTCGAAGCCCTCGCCGCCGCCGCCATCCCCTGAGAAATACTGCGCCGGATTCAGGTCGACACCGGTAAGGTCTCGAATGGTATTGTTGTATTCGGCCTTGTTTAAGCGGCGCAGGTAATATTTGCCGGGATCCTTGACGGACGCATAATCGAATTCATCGATCGTTCTTTTGATCCATGAGATGAGTTTGTCGACCTCTTCCGCCGTCGGCCGGTGCTCCTGGTCATCAGGAGGCATGACCCCGGTTTCAACCTGATCCATGACGCTGAACCATTTCTGGAGGTCGACCAGAACATCCTGCTCCGTCTTGTAGATCTCAAAATTGAGGCCTCCTTTGTTCTCCTCGCTGTTGTGGCAATCGTTGCAGTACTCTTTGAGGATCGGTTTGATCTCAGCGAATCCCTCCTCGAATCCGGCCTGAAGATTTACGTGCGAGAAAAAGCCAAGCATCCCGGCGCCGACCCAAGTCGCCATGCGCCAACGGCTCCGCTTTTGTTTTGGGGTCACATTCATGGACGCATTCATACCTCGGAGGGGCCACCGCTCGGAATCGCACAGTCCCGTCGCGATTGGCAACGGACGCGATGAAGTCGCAGCGGAGCTAAGTAAGGAATTCCAGGCAAGTCAGGGTGGGGGGGCCTATATGATACCAACAAATCTCGCCGCTTGCTGATCTCTCCGCTCGCTGATCTCTCCGTTTGGCATTACACCGATTCAATCATTGCGATTGAGCGGCTCGATCGTTGGCGGAATTCAGCCAAGCAGGGCCGGTTCCCACCGGCCACGGGCATTAAATGTTCAGTGCGGTTAAGCAGGCAGGCAGGAATGATTGGGCGAAATCCCATCAGCCGCTTGGACGCTAGCCCCCGGTTGAACGTGGGAACCGTGGCTCGTGTTTTGTTACAGCCCGAGGTTAGGGTAGTGGACCAGGCGACGAGCTGTTGAACCCACAAATACGATTACGCCGGAGGTGTCCGCAGACATTAGCCGGCGGTCGAGCGCAGCGAACACCGCCGGAAACAGATCAAAACCTAAACGTCGACCCCGAAGGTGGCCGGAGATCCATCACCAAGAATTCTACGACACCCTTCGGGGTCGACAGGATTCGCTTGGCTAATGACCACAGGTAGCGCTGCGCTTACCTGCGGCTAATGTCCGCAATCCCTACGGGATACTTGGGGGTAATCAACAGGAGGCGACGAGTCCCTTACCTACCACGAATCCCAGGGACTCGTTGCCTCGTCCACTACGGTCAAACCCTACTTTTTAGCTGTGACAAAGCACTCACGCCAAAACGGCTAATTTGCCGAGCGACTCCTGCCTACATGCTTAGTAACAAATGGAAGGCGACCGAGATAACCGGTTTTGTCGTTCGCGCATCGGGAACGGCCGGTAGGAACCCGGCCCTACTTTTACCTGCCGCCAATCAATTCCGCTCGATGAGCTTCATCATGTCTTCGGTGATGGGCATGACCTCGAAGTCCTTGAAGAACATTTCGCAGTCGGTGCCACCGTGCATTTGCAGGCCTAGCTTGCCCGTTTTCTCGCATGCTTCGTCGACGATATCCGACGTACAGAACCCGTTGAGCGTCTGGACTAGACGGTCGCCGTATGCGGCGGTGCAGGTCGTGTTCCACTGGTCGTCCTTGTTGCGGACCTTTTCGACGAGCTCTTCATTCTTGACGACCCAGCCGCGACCGGGAATCGTCTTGCCGTCTACAATGCCGGCGGTGTGCCAGAGGGCGGAGTCCTTGCCGTTGTTGGCGATTTCATTTTGGAATCCACGCAGTACCCAGGGAGCGCTCGTTTCCTCGGCGCGGAAATACAATGCACTGTTGCCGCCGTGCATCCGGTACGTGACGCGAGCGATGAAGTTGTCGTAATTCTTGTTGGAAATAACCAGTCCATCCTTGCGTTGACTCTTGGGGTGGACGCCGTGCAGAACGCCCTCTTCGGTGAACGACCATTCTTCAGGGAGAACGAACTTGGCGTCGGCGAGTTGGTAGTTGCCATCGTCGCCTTTGACGAAGAATGACTCCCACTTGCTCTCGCCCAAATCCTTGACGCGGATATTCTTCCAAGCGACGGAACCGGACTTTCCGGAGTGAATCTGCAGTCCGATAAAGCCCTTCATCGTGAAGCTGTCGAACATATCGACGACCAACTTGCCGTTTAGCCAAGTCTTGATGGACGGTCCGACGCACTGAATTTCCACGTCGTTCCACTCACCTTTTTTACAGCTTGCCTGAGCCGCATCGAGACGATCCTGAGGGGTGTAGGCATCGAGCCACACGATGCCAAATTTGTGGCCGCGACGCCCTTCATCATAGATGCGACCGGTCGCGTTGCCGCCGGGACGCATTTCGTACTGATAGCCATAGACCCGCTCGCCATCGCCTTCGGGACGTGCGGCGGAGCGGAACTGGACACCTGAATTTCCATCTTCAATGAATTTGTATTGCAGCTTCAAAACGAAGTTGCCAAATTCCTTTTCCGAACACAGGAACGTATTGCCCGGCGTATTTGGAATGCATTTCCCGACGATCGATCCATCCTCGACCTCGTACTCCGCTGACCCGCCGCGTTTGACCCAACCGGAAAGGTCGTTGCCGTTGAACAGGGAGGTAAATCCATCTTCGACGTCCGCCGCCGATGCGGTCAGAACGCAGGGCATCATTAGCGCGATCATCATCGCAGCTACAAAAAGTTTTCTCATCGTTGTTTCTCTTGGAAGGGGGGATTGTGGGTGGGGATGCGTCGGGCGATCAATGTCCTAGATCGCTGGAACACGTCGCAATGCTAAGTGACGCATTTAGTTTTAGCGGAAGTCGTCAAGACTTTCGTTTTGCGGGATGACCGAAACGACCTCTGCATTAGCAGTCGACGTCTCCCGCGATCCATCGTTCTGATCGCGGAGCAATCAGCGACAATTGTATCGAACGATACTTACTTCAACAGCCACTCGCTAGCCGCGGCCTGCTGTTTCGCTGCTTCGCCGGCAAAGGTCACCAATCCATCAACCTGGGAAGCATCATGATACGCGGCGCTGATCAACGCAGGTTGTGAACCTTCGCCGGCGAGCCACAGCGGGTGCGGAGCATGCAGGGCGATCAAACCAGGCAGATCGAGATACTTCGCTCCACCGGGCAAGAACATCGGATCACGATAGTCGAGCAGGTGGCCGAAGCGAACCCCTTGAGTATCGATCGCGGTACGGTCGATGGCATCGCCAGCAAGCGCGCCGGCGGCGGCAACAATTGGCCCGCTGCCGTGCCATCCGGTAACGGCAATCGTTTTTACCGGATTCTCACAGGGGACGCCGTCCGCGTGACGCAGGAAACGGACAATGCTCAGCACATCGTGCGTGCGTTGGGCGAACAACGCGTGGTTGTAGCCGAACGTGTAGCCTGCGAATTCACGGGGATTGCCAACGACGCGAGCCTGCTTCACCGCTTCGCCACGCTGAAGAAACAAATCGGCGCCCACAACCGCTGCGCCCGCTTGAACCAACTTTTGTACTTCGGGGTTCACGCTGCCGTCGTCACTGCATACCGCAGCCTTGCCGTGATCATCGAGCCACAGGACCAAGCGGCCACTCGGTTGCTTTGGACACAACCAAACAACGTTCACCTCCTCGCCGTAGGTCTTATTGAGTAGCGTGCCGGTTCGTTTTACGTAGTCGCCGTGATCGTGCTCGTCTTTGAGTTCCCATGTCACGTCGCCTGCATTGGCGTACGTGCGGCCGATGGTCACCTCGACCGCCGGGAGGATCACGTCTCGCAGGCCTTCAGGTGTCGCTGCGGCATCGCGCAGTTGTCGCTCGGCGTCCTCATTAAGCCACGCCAGCAAGTTGCGTTCGAACTCCGGATCGGCGGCCTTGGGTGCGGGATGCTGGTCGTCCCAAACCGTGAGTTGCTCGGGCGGCAACGGATCGAAATCGTGCTCGATCACGGGTGCCTGGGAACCGAGCTTGAAATGCTTATTCAAGAACGTGTAGAAGGCCGACCGAGTGACCGCGTTGTAGTTATGCGGGAAGTGTTCGCCACGTTTCAAAAAGACATCGTGCTGCTTGCCGTACGCCGCGTAGAGCTGTTGCAACTCCGGAAATCCCTTGGTCGCCATCTCCTTGGTCCAGTCGTTCGCAGTGTTCATCCCTTGCGGCCTCGGCGCGGCCAAGGCGGCGAACTCAACATTGCCGGTATTCACACGCAACAAACTCGCGTTTTCGCAGGTACAACCACCCTGCATCGCGGTGCTAACCATGACGACCGGAAACGAGAGTTTGATGCGGTCATCGATCGCTGCCAAAACCATCGCCTGTGTACCACCGCCGCTCGCACCGGTGACGGCGACGCGTTGCGGATCGACCTCCGGCAAGCTGAGCAGAAAGTCGAGTCCGCGCACGGCATTGAGCGTCTGCAGGCCCATGACGTTCTGGCAATGTGCCTCGGCTTGCGGGCTGAACAGCCCCCAGTCCTTTGTTTTGTTCATCTCCGGCCGCTGTTTCGCAAACTTATGGACAAGCTCACGCGAGAGCTGAATCGAATCCGAGTCGCCGAGCATGTCCCATTGCCAAACCACGCAGCCCATCAAGGCCAATTGGCGACACTGCGATTGGTAGGTGCTACGCCCGGCCCGCTCAAAACGCTCCGCGCCGTCGGCAATTTGACTTCGCAACGTACTCTCGGGCGTCATGTCCAAACGCGCATCCTTGCGGTGGCCGTGCGCCAGCATGACTCCCGGCACCTTGCCCTGGATGTGGGTCGGGCGGTACAGGTTGCCCGTCACGAAGAAACCGGGGGCGCTCTCGAAATAGACCTTCTCCACCGTGTAGCCATCGCGTTGGATCTTGCCGTGCACGACTGGATTGAGAGGAGTTTTGGTCGGCATCGGCCAGAGTCCGGTCGCCACCAAAACCCGCCGCCGCACCTGCTCTTTACGCTGCTCCCACTGCTCGAGGGATTCCGGCGGATGGAAGGGAAAATAGCCATTCAGATCCTTGAGCGGCTGATGACGGACATCTTCGGCGGACGCGATCACCGGGGCGAACACTGCTACAAAGAAGCACAGCAGAACGGCAATCGCGATGAAATGTTTCATGAGGTAGGACGCGGAGAAAGAACTCGTCATGCGGGGCTTCCTAGATCGAGAGGCGGGAAGCCTCCAAGGCTACACCCCGGCAATCGTGTCTGCAAGCGAATCGGCGACAACCATCGGTCTCTCTCTGCAAACTAGCCGCGGTTGCGGCGGCAACGAAAGATTTCAAGCGGGGAAAAACGATAAGGAAAAATAGGGGCCAGGAGTTTCAAGATAGGTTTGGGGAAACGTGAGTGTACGGACATGCTTACTCACAGCGAGGATTCCAGATTGCACTTTCACGCCGTTAGCTCGCCCCAGACCCAACCTCCGAACGGCTGACTGCGGCGAATCGCACGGCAACGCTGCTCCTCCTCTTTCTCACCCATTGGCCGCTTGACTCAGCCCCCCTCTTCAGCAACCGGACAGGCCAAGCAGGGCCGGTTCCCACCGGTCGCGGGCATTGAATGTTCAGTACCGCTAGTTGCAAATGAAACGCGACGGGCGGATGATCAAGTTAGTCGGTCAGACATAAGGGGTCGGCCGGAGGAACCGGCGCTCCTTCAACTCACTGAGGTCATGGACCTGATACGAAGGTGTTTTGATGAAGGTAATCTTAGCAGAAAAGCCTTCGGTGGCTCGCGATTTGGCGTCGTTCCTCAGCGTTTCGGATCGCCGTGACGGATTCTTCGAGGGCGGAGGCTATCAGGTGACTTGGGCCTTTGGCCACTTAGTTGAGCTGAAGGAACCCGGTGACTATGACCCGGCGCTGAAACGTTGGACACTCGAGTCATTGCCCTTCGTTCCCAAGAAATTTCAGTTGCGGCTGCGGGGTGATGACGGTGCAAAAAAGCAATTCGCAGTAATCAAACGGTTGTTTCTCGAGGCCACCTCATTGATCTGTGCGACCGATGCGGGGCGTGAAGGAGAACTGATCTTTCGCTACATCCAGTCGCTTACGGGGTGCACGAATAAGCCCGCCCAGCGGTTGTGGCTCAGTTCGCTAACCCCGACGGCAATCGGCGACGCATTTCGTATGATCCGTCCACTGTCGGACTACGACAATCTTTACGCCGCAGCCAAGTGCCGAAGTCAAGCGGATTGGGTCGTGGGTATCAACGCGACTCGAAATTACACGGTGCGTTATCGATCGGCGTCCGAGCGTGGTGCGTCGGGGCTGCTGTGGAGTCTCGGTCGCGTACAAACTCCTGTGCTCACGATGATCACTCGCCGTGATGATGAGATCCGAACGTTCCAATCCGAGCCGTTTTGGGAACTGATGACCCAATATCGCGATGTCCACTTTCGGTACAGAGGCAAGCGGTTCGACGATCAAGAGAATGCACAAAGCGTACTTCAGATAGCCAGCAAATATGACCTGACGATTCGAGAGATCCAAAGCCGTGCCGAGAAGTCGCAACCACCACAGCTCTACGATCTGACGGAATTACAGCGGGACATGAACCGTCGTTTTGGTATCTCAGCCGCCGAAACCTTGACCACGGCCCAGTCACTCTATGAAGCGAAATTAATCACGTACCCGCGAACCGACTCGCCGTATTTGAGCAAAGACATGCGGAAGGATATCCCCGGTGTCATGCGACAACTGAGTTCAATCAAAGCAAACGAGATCGCCAAACTCAACTTAGCCGCTTTGCCGTTCACAAGTCGTATCATCAACGACGCAAAGGTGACCGACCACCATGCGATCATTCCCACCGGCGCATCCGCGGGAGTACTCCGAGGGCGAGAACAACAGGTCTACAATGCGATCGTCGTTCGGTTCATCGCGGCATTCTATCCGCCGTGTGAAAAAGAGATCACGACGGTCGATGCAACGGCGGGCGAAATCGCGTTCCGCGCTCGCGGCGTGCGAGTCGTCGCACCGGGATGGACGCAGCTGTATCCGCGAAAAGCAAAAAGCGGTGAGCAGAACGAAGAGCAGCAGTCGTTGCCTGATTTCAAAAATGGAGAATCAGGGAAACACAAGCCCTTTATCAAATCAGGACAGACGTCGCCACCGAAGCATTTCACCGAAAACACCTTGCTCGGTGCGATGGATACGGCGGGAAAACTCGTCGATGAAGCAGAGCTGAAAGAGGCGTTAAAAGAGAAAGGCCTGGGGACGCCGGCGACCCGTGCGGCAACGATCGAAACGCTGTTAAACCGAAAATACATCGTCCGTGATAAAAAGAATGTATTGGCCACCGACCTGGGACGCTACCTCGTCGCGATCGTCAGGGACCGCAACTTGACGTCACCTGAACTTACAGGCGAATGGGAAGCGAAGCTGAAAAAGATCGAAGCCGGCCAGTTGTCGCCGGAAGTTTTCATGCACGAGATTGCAGATTACACCCGAGCCATTATTCAAAGTAGTGCCGCGGTGAGCGTCAATCAAGAAATTTACGGTTCCTGTCCACGCTGTGGTGAAAACGTGATCGCGGGGAAACGGGCGTTTGGATGTTCGGGGTGGCGGAAGGGATGCAAATTTGTATTGCAGCCTTCCTACCGTGACGCCGATCTGTCGATGGATCAGGTTCGCGAGCTATTGCAGTTGAGAGTGACGAACCAACCGCTGACGATTAATGGTAGCCCCCCCTTCCTGCTGGCCATGTCGGAATCAGGAATGTTGGTTGAAATCCCCGTTCCGCAGGGTAGTGAACAGGATGGTGGGGGAACTCCGTCAGGCCGGAAACGAACCAAACGCAAAAACGGAGCAAAAAAATCGGCCGCAACAAAGTCGGGCGGAAAGAAACAAAGCAAGACAAAAAAGGACGCAAATTCCAATACGACTGAGATTGGAGTTTGTCCGTTGTGCGGAAGTCCCGTGGTGGAACAGACGAAGTCGTATGCGTGCAGCCGATGGCGTGAGGGATGCGGGTTGACAATTTGGAAAACGATTTCGGGAAAGAAAATCTCCGTCAGCAATGCCAGGAAGTTGCTTCGTAGCGGCGAAACGGCGGTGTTGAAAGGTTTTAAATCGAAAGCGGGTAAATCGTTCGACGCTAAGTTGAAATTGAACGAAGGCAAGGTGCGTTTCGACTTTTAACCGATTGCAAATCGGTCTTGGACCGAGCGAATCGATGGATTGACCATTTCCATATCTTTCCCCCTGATTCGTTGGGATGGATAAAGGTCAGGACTCGATTTCCATTTCCTGCTCCGCTGACGGCTTTTTCTGGGGTCGTCCCCGAAGCCGCAATGTGGACTCGAGACGCAACGCAAAAAATTGCTCACTCCGCCGTGCTCGTTTGGACGGAGCACCAAGGCCCTTCGCACGAATTATTAACGTAAGGGAACTCACGCGAGAGTTTCGACCTGTTCGGCGATCCGCGTCTAGTGACGTTTAGTGAAACGACCGTCATGGAACCATCAACCTCGAAGGGGGTCGCCGTGTATACTTGACTGCTTTCCAAAGGCCCGCAAGACATGAACAATACTAACTTGATCTTCGCCGGCGTTCTTTTCGCCTGTCTGTTCAATGGCCTCCAGGCGGATGCTCAGTCGGGGGCGGCGAGCGGAATCGTGGTCGAGAAGTACGCGCCGCAGAGTGGTTCGTTTCCGGCGTGCACGCATATCGACCACAGTAGCAAGACCGAGATCGTGACCAGCGGCGACCGACTGTTTTTTCGAACCGATGCGAAGTCACCGTTTCGCCAGTCGCCGATCAGTGTCTTGTCCGACGCCCACTCCGTCGTCTTCAACCCCATCGAGAAACGTTTCTACGCAACCGATACCGGCAACCATCGATTGATCACTTTTGCCGATCCCGCAAGCGACCCGTGGGAGACGTTTGCAACATCGATGGCCGGTATCAAGTTGCAGCGTCCGCACGACATCCTGTTCGACGATGCAACCGGTTGGATGTACACGCTCAATCCCGACAACGGCCAGGTGTTTCGGTTCAAAGGAACCGGCGACAGTGCCGCGGTGTTGGATCTATCCAAGCACTTGGGCTATTCTCGTGCGCTGACGATTGCCGGGGGGACGCTGTACGTGATCGGATCCAGTCATGGTGTGGTGGTCGAAGTAACCGACTTCGAAAAGCAAGAGTTCCAAATCCACAGCAGCTATGGAAAAAAAAGGAACGCCGTCGCAGGCAGCTGGCAGGGAACCGGCCTGGTCCTCAACGACGTCGATTACTACCAGGGGCACTGGTACGCGACCAGCTATTTCTGCCCGAGCTATGCTGGCGAAAACAACTGCGACGAACACAAATTCATCCGCTTCAAAACCTGGCGTGACTTTAAAGAAGGGACCTGGGACGACCTCAGTCACTTGCTCCCCAGCAAAGTGGTCCCCTACTTCCTAACGCCGCATTCCGCGGGCCTGGACATCGGCGTCTTCAGCCACGAATCTCGCGGCACCGCGGCCAGCATCTACCGCCTAACCCTAGCCCCTAACACGCCGTAAGTTCGCGGCCTCTCAACTCCGGCAAAGGAAAAGGGTCAGCCTCATTGGCTGTTGGGGAAACACTTGCGTGGACGACCACGTTTTCACAAGGCCTGGATTGCAGATTGCACGCTCATGCGTTCGAACCGACTCACCCCAAATCACCGAAGGACTGACCTCGTTCGATCGCTCAGCGAAGCGGCTCTTTCCCTTTCCCCCGACTCGCAAGGAGTCATGTAGGGCCGGTTCCCACCGGCCACGGTCATTGAATGTTCGCTGCCGTTAGTTGCAAATGCGGGCGACAGGGATGACCGGTTTTGTCGTTCGCACATGGCGGACGGCCGGTAGGAATCGGCCCTACTTTTACTGGAACAAAATATGGATCCAATCTCAGTTCGCCAGGATCTCATCTAGCCATTCGAATCTCGCTCAACTGACAACCAATGCAAACCCGGCGGTGGACGCTTAAAATTTCCAATCGCGTGGTTCGAGTTCGAGTTGTTCGGCCAGCCACTGGTATGCTTGGCGCATCGAGTCTTGGGTAGGCGTGTGGCCGCTGGCATGATCGATCATCCCCAGCGCGTGTTCGCGCCCGAAGAGCGAATACACTGGCCTCGCGGCGTTCAGGTATTGCCAGCTCTCCGGCTTGTCGTATTGGCCGGCCACGATCAAGAATGCCCTCGGTGCATGCAGGGCCAATAGCTGATGATGGGCGAGCGAAAACCCCTGGCCGGTGATCTTGTCTCCGAGATACCAAGGATCGCTCCAATTGGTGAAATCCCACCCGATGCCAAAGTCGGTCGCAATCGTCGCTTTGACGCGCGGGTCGAGGCAGCCGGTGTAGAACGCCATTTTGCCGCCCAGCGAATGCCCGATAAGCGCGATGCGATCACGGTCGATGTCCGGCTGCTCCAATAGCAGATCGATCGCCCGTTGCGTATCGTGGACAAGCTTTCCCATGCCGGTCCAGTTCGGGTGATCTTGATGAATCTTTTCTGCGGCAACTCGCCAATGATTCAACCCCCGACTGTTCGCGGGCTGAGGCACGGTGTTGTAGGGGAAGGCTTCGGGACAGACCACGACGTAGCCCTGCTGAACGAGGTGCCTGCCAAATTGAGTCGCGACCTTTTCAGTGATCCGCGTCCGCTTCGCGAGATCGAATCCCGCCATCGCGTCGGGATGATAGAACGGCACCACCGCACCGGGACGCGGCGAAATCGTAACGTTCTTCGGCTCCATCACTAGAACCAGTTGCTGAGCGCCGTCCGGTCCCGTCGGCTGCTGCAGGATCGTGCCACGGAACTCCGGCTGCTCGAACGTCTCGATCACTTTTGCGGTCTTATCGTAGGCACCGGGTGCAAACTCAGGTTTGCCAAGTAGTTCATCCCAGCTCTTGCGCAACGCGGGACGCTGTTGTTCCCAGACGCTCTTATCGGGCTTGCCGGCAAACAGCGGTGCAAGCTCCTGATCCTTGCCAAGATCATCATAGCTGGGCTTGCTCAACTTCTCAGATACGGGAAACTCCGCTAGCGCTGCGCTGGGAATTGCGAAACCGAGAACGAGCGATAAACACTTGATCACACTGCTAAGAATTTGCTTTTTCATACGGCTGACTACCAGGAATTTGCTTTTAATGCTTGCCGATCCATCTCCACGCATCGCCCCAGGTTGCAGGGGGACGCCGAGATAAACGGACGGGGGTTGATTGGACATCAGTGTAAAACGAAATCGTTCAATAGGATACTTCTCGAGCCCTTCGGCTAGCACTCGAACGAAGGCTTCATAATCTCGAGCCTTGTGTAAGATTTATTGTCGCTGATTGCCCCGGTTGAGAGCGTGATCGATCGGCCCCACCGTTCGCGCATCGGGGGGCGGCCGGCAGGAACCGGCCCTACTTTTGCGGTTCACCGCAAGAAGAGATGAACCAACAGGAGGGAACCCAGAGAACAGAGGCGGACTTAGCCAGCGTCTCCGTTTACTCAGCTTCTCCGTTTACTCAGCTTTTCCGTTTACTCTGGGACTTCCAGTTCAAGCCAACGGCGATGATCGTCTTAGAAGTATTAAATGTCTGAATGGTGGGCGGCACCTTACTCGACATCAGGTGTCGGAGCGATCACGTCGGAAACCACACTCTCCGTGCGCCGCTGGAGCAACGGCTGCGAAGCTTTCAACAAGTTACCATCGATGCGGACGTTTATCGCTCCGTTGAGAGAAATCGCGTGATCGGCGGCGCTGATTTGATTGCCGCTGATGAGAACGTCTTCGCCGGGTTGGTCGTTGTAGCGTGACTTTCCCCATACATAGAGTCCGGTCGGATTGTTTTCCGTTCCCAAAATCATATTACCTCGGATTGTCAGGCCTTTGGTATACCCAAGCTGGACGACGGCTCCGGAATTGTCGCCTGCGCGAACGAGGTTGTCACTGATCAGCAGATTGGAGTTACCGTTGCCGACGATTTTTCCTGTGACGGTATTGCCTCGAATGATCATGCCATCCACTCCACCGGCAAGGATCGATTTGCGACACTGGTTATTTTCGATGATTACATTTTTCAGGCCACGAGCGTGTTCGACATGGATTGTGGAACCACCGGGTTTTACGGAATGTTCGAGGTCACGGCAGCCGGTCACCAGATAATCGCGAGAACCAGGGCTGCCTCCCATCTGAATCCCCTGTCGAATGAAATTCCGCAGCGTACAGTCACGAACGGTGATGCTTCGACAATTGTACGAAAATGCCATGCAGTCGCCGGAGAAGTTTTCGGCAAAGACATTGACCACGGTCACGTTCTCGATCACATGATCCTTGTTATAGAACCAAAGGCCGGCATTGTGCTCGGGCGTCTCGCCCTTGACGTACTCGGAATGCGTATTTGAACCATCCAGATGCAGGTCACGGATCACGACGTTTTTTGTTCCGCCTTTGACCGGTGCGCCGATCATTCGCCAAAAGTTGCTCTGATTGACTTCCGCTGCGAACTTTAGAATCGATGCGGCTCCCTCCCCTCGAAGAATTGTATTAGGAGGAATTTCAAGAATCGGCGATTCACTATTCCGCCGCGACAGCATGAATGTCCCCGCCGGAACAAACACGGTGCCGCCTCCCGCATCGGCGCATGCGGCCAGCGCATTCTCCATGGCCAATGTATCATCGCTCTGGTCCCCCGCCGTCGCTCCGAAATCAGTGATATCGTAGTCGCCTGCGGTGGCTGGAATCGCCACGCCAACCACAAGCAACAGGATGGTTGCGATCGATTTCATACTTTCCCCCATCGTCTCGATTGAATGTGTTCGACGACCGCATGATACCTTTCCTTGCCATGCAATGCGCAACGGGGGGAATCAGACCTGCGGCGGGGGGCGGTCTCAGATTTCGAGGATCACACCGCATCGCGTTTCGATGCGGCGGTGTTTTTTTCATGAGCGAGTGGATAGGGCAGGGTATTCAGGAGGGACGGCCGGCGGGAACCGGCCCTTTTACTTTTCCTCCCGCACACATCGCACGCCAGCAATGACGGGGTTCATTCAGGCAGTATCTCGCCGAAGAACCGCATCCAATTACCGTGCATGATTTTCTCAATGTCGGCTTGGGAATAACCGCGATCCGACATGCCTGCTAGAAGTGCCGGCGGCAAGTCGGTGTAGCGGTTTAAATCCGTTGGCGTTTGCTCGTACCCGAATCCGCCATCCAAATCGGTGCCGATGCCGACGTGGTCGGCATTACCGGCAAGCTGGCAAACAATGTCGATGTTTTCGATGGCGGCATCGATCGTCGCGACCGGTTCGGATTTTCCCTGAGTGTATCCGTGCTGCATCATGATCGCGTCGAATGCGATCCCAATCACACCGCCACGCTGGATGACCAGACGATACTGATCGTCGCTAAATTGGCGCTGCCAATTGCTGATCCGGCGAGAATTTTGGTGACTAGCGTGGATGCGACCACCAAATCGCTCGGCCACTTGCCAAAACGATTTATCGGATAAGTGGGTCATGTCAACCGTCATTCCCAATCGCTCAATGTGGCTGAGCAGATCCACCGCATCGAGCGCCAAGCCATTTTCGCTTCGCGTGCCGCCCCCGTACCGGTTGCCGCCATAATGCGTCAAACCGATTGCTCGCAGCCCGTGTTCGTAGAACTCATCGATGGTCCCAGGCGTCAATAGTGGGTCAGCACCCTCCATGGCCAGAATGAATCCGAGAGGTTCGCTATCGGGTTGCGCGCTGTACTTTTGCCAATGCTCACGGAGCTCGGACTTTGTCTTGATCATCCGCATCCATCCGCTACGCTCCATCGCGCGGTAGTACGCCAAGTGGGCGTGCGCGTAAGCATAGCAGGCTTCGGCGGTGATGTGACCGAAATCGTGTCCTACGTTCGGCTCCAATCTTGCCAACAACGTCGTCAAACAAACCGCAACGCCAGCATCGCGAAGTTCGGGAAAGCTGAGCGTGTTTTTACAACGCCCCAAAATGCCGTCCATCCCCGCGACTCGTTCTTGGACGCGAATATCGTCCACGGCCTGGCGAAAATCGCGGTTCAAATCAACCCCGTTGAGGGCAAGATCTAAATGAGCATCAAATAAAAGCATAGCAACACGAAAACTTTATAGAACACCAAAACGTTGATAGGCCGCGGTGGCCGACATTCCACCCTGAACTGCGATCCGCATTTCGTTCTCGGCATTGGCTTTCGCCCAGGCTGCGAGAATGACCTCGCTCTGCATCGCCTGAGGTACGATCACAATTCCGTCGTCGTCCGCTGCGACAATGTCACCGGGATGAACGTCAACGCCGCCGAGATTGATGGGCACATCGTAGCGAACCACTCGCTGTCGGTTGCGACTGTCGTAGGGACTGGTTCCACGCCCGTGAACCGCAAAGTTCATCTCCCGCATCTTATGCCGATCACGCACCGCTCCGTCGACCAGGACGCCGCAACAACCTCGATTCATCGCGGCACCGGAAAGCAACTCGCCCCATACGCCTGAGCGCATCGATCCGTTCGCAGCACAGACGATCACGTCATCGGGTTGGCAAGAGTCGATGGCCTCCAACTCCAATTCGTAGGGATTTGGGTCTTCATAGTTGAGGTCCTCCCAGGCCGTCGTCTTGGCGCGGCCGATCAAGAGTGTGCCCTCGGTGGTCAATGGCCTGATCGGCAAACACGGCGACTGATTGCGATAGCCGGCCTCATCCAACGCATCGCATAGCAGCGGCACGGTCAACTTTTGCCGCAACTCGTCAAGCGGTATCGGCAACTCCGCAATCGCTGGCGTCGGCGTTGCAGGTTGGTTGGGTTCCCCTGACCGCAGCCCATTTTTGTTGCTGGATTGATCCGAAGACTGATTCGTCATAGGTATTAAGGCGGTAAGTCCGGCTTCTCCTGTTGAGTTTGAAGTGTTTAGGAAATTGCTTGAGATCCTTCAAGCAACTGTCGTATCCATTTTGTTGGAACGTTGTCGTCTTTAGTTCTTACCGTTGGCACCGACAAGCGGATTACGGCAAAAACCTCGTCGTTGTCGAAAACCTTGTCGTTGTCAAAAACCGATGCACCGAAGCAAAAACTTCTGCCGCGTTTCCGGGCCGCGTTTCCAGTAGGAACGACACGATCGCGTCCGCCCGTGCGGCGCGGAAACAGGGGACACGCATCGGTGGCGAAACGGCCCGTCGAAGTATGTTAGCAGTTTCAATCACGTGCAGGTAAAACATCGTTTCGATCCCCAAGTGGATTGCCTCGTCCGTTGACTTATCCCCCCTCGCATCACGGGGGCGGCGACCGACACCCCAATCCGGGCTGTTCGCTGCCAACGGCAACGTTTCACCATCCCCGCTTGCCCGGCACGTACCACCAAAGTTAGCGGTGCATCCAAGCGTGCAGAGCGTTTTAACGCAGCCGGTGTGCCGGCGACTTGGGCAAGCCTACTAGAGCGGCGAGCTCGATCAACGAGATCCATTCCGGGGGAGTGGCCGTTGCCTCCAAATTTGCGAACACCTTCAGCAATGTGAGCTGATTTTACGACAAACGTCCCACAAGCTAGCGTTCCTCGCGCAGGAATGCTAGCATCCTAGAGGTAAGTTTTTAATGAATTGATTTCACCTTAGAGCATTTCAAAAATTGAGGCACGTCAATCGTCGGCTTTGCGACAAACCGATGTTTTCACAAACACGGCGGTGCTTCGATGAAGACGATTGGACGTGGACATGCGCGCGAGCGGATGCGGGCGGCCGTGCTCAAGGGCGATGAGAACATGCCAAAGATTGCAGCCAGGTTTTCGGTCAGTCACAACGTGGTTCAAAAACTCCAATAGACCAGTGACGTGATCTCGGGACCTTGCACATCCCGAGACCGTGCACTCTTCACTCCCACACGCTTCAGTCCCACAAGGTCGGTCGCAAACGGTGCTTAACGCAGTAACGAACCGAGCGTTTGGATGCGCTAACTTCGTCAGGATCCAAGCTTGACGTTGGAGCAACTTCGCGCGAAATGTACGCGTAAAACATACGTGTGACCTGTTCACTAACAACGAAAAGGGACAGCACATGTTAAACTCAAAAACCCTCTAGCCGACCGGCCCCTCATGGTAACTCGACGCGTCAGCGAACGGATTCACGCGGCCATCCTTCGCTTATGGGGCGTTGAAAAGTACAAACCCCAAATTCTGGACGCACAATCCGTGTTCCTCTTGACGGACCGGATTCAGGTGGCTCGAATGCAGCCCGACCGAGAGTTGGCCGGTCGCGACGACATCTCACTCCGGCGAGAGACAGAGCATCATGATTCCTACTAAAAGTGATTCGATAACGAACACACGGCCCCGCGTCTTGATCGCTGGCCTTTTCCACGAGTCACACACGTTCGTGGAAGGGCCGACGCGATGGAGCGAGATGACGGTCTACCGCGATGATGAACTGCTCAAGCTCAGCGGCGACGCGTCCCCGATGGGTGGAGTCCTGGAGTTTGCCGCCGCGGAAGGCTGGGACGCGCTGCCGACGATCTACGCCGCGACCACGCCGGGCCCAACGCTCGATGACGACGTCTTAGAAAACTTCTGGTCGGAGTTTCAACAGCGGGCTGTGCGGTTCGGTTCCGATTCACGTGAGCTTGCGTCGCCTGGGATCGATGGCATCTTCCTTGTACTCCATGGCGCATCGGTGTCGCGTTCGGTTGCCGATGTCGAAGGGGAACTGCTAGCCCGAATCCGCGGCCTCGAGGGCTTCGAAACGCTACCCATCTTTGGCGTGTACGATCTTCACGCGAACTTTTCCGATGCGATGGCAAAGCACTCCAATTGTCTGGTGGGCTACCGAGAGAACCCCCACACCGACGCACGGGAGTCATCGATTCGGGCGGCGAAGCTACTCAGCCAATCATTGCAAACGGGCGTCCGCCCGCGTCAAATCGTGTCACGCCCAGGCATCGTTTGGCCGCCGACGGGGACCGCGACGGCCAGCAAACCGATGTCCACATTGTTGACGAGGGCACGCCAACTCGAGCGAGATCACCCCGACTTCTTGGCGGTCAGCGTTAACGCGGGGTTCTCTTTTGCCGACACAGCCGATACCGGCGTTTCGTTCTTGATTTCCACTGCTGGCGATCTTCAGGAAACGCAACCCGCGATCGAATCCCTCCATGCCCTAGCGTTTGAGAACGCGTCCGTTGGCAACGCGACCGACGAACCGATAGCAGCGGTGATGGAGCAACTAGAGCAGTTAAAAAAACTCGGCCAACTCGATGGTTTAACATTACTGATCGAGCCCTCCGATAACGTTGGCGGCGGCGCGCCGGGCAGCGGTATCACGATGCTCCGTGTTTTGATCGAAGCTGGCTACACCGGCATTGGCGTCTGCTTGTGGGACCCGCCGGCCGTCGATGCTGCCTCGCAAGCAAAGCCTGGAGACGTGATGACGCTCCAGCTCGGCGGTCGCGGCAGCAGCCTACTCGACCCTCCAATCAATCTCCAGTGCGAATTACTGCATTTCGGTGACGGCGTGTTTGAATTAGAGGACAAGCAAAGTCATTTGGCATCCTGCGTCGGCGACCATTTCGACATGGGCCAAGTTGCCGTCGTTCGCGCGACCGACCCAAACATGTCTGGCGGCGAGGCAATCATCTTGTTGACCACCCTCCGCACTCCACCGATGGATTTGGGCTCATGGCGACACGTCGGAATCGACCCAGAATCTTTTTCGGTCATGCCAATCAAGGCGGCGGTCTCCCACCGCCAGGCCTACGATCCGATCGCCAAACGTCAGTTTTGGGTTGATACTCCGGGGCCATGTTCCTCGCGATTGGAGTCCTTTGCGTTTCAAAATTTAACCCGCCCGATTTATCCACTCGATCCACTCGCCGAAGTGATCGGCAACCGCCCAAACGGCTGATTAGCCGTTTGGGCGTGAACCGTGGTTCCGGCATCCAATCCTTATCTCAACTCAAAACAGTTACTTCAGAAGTTCGATCCATGTCCAATTCCCAGGTTTCTTATCCTCGCGACGCCGACACGCCGGTTTCCCACCTACCATTCAGTCCGTGTGTCGTCGTTGGCAATCTCGTTTTTGTCTCCGGCCAGGCATCCGTCGACAAGACCGGCAAGATCATCTCGGGTGACATCGAAAGCGAATTCCGCCGATCGATAGAAAACGTGGAAGCCGTTTTGAAGACGGCCGGTACGGATTTGGCCCACGTGGTTCAAACTCGCAATTACGTTCGCGAGGAAAGCGACTTGGCGAAATACAACGAGTTGTACGCCGAGTATTTCAAAGATCCGAAACCCGCGCGCACGACGATCGTGAAGTGCTTAGGCGACAACCTTCGCTATGAAGTCGAATGCATCGCCGTCCTACCGGAATGATCCACCCGAACCTCCCGCGCAGAAGCGAATCCCCATGTCGGCTTGGTACGAAGTCTCCAACATCAACGATGTTCCGTCACCCTCGGTTTTAGTTTATCCCGATCGCATCGATTTCAATTTGCAAATGATGATCGATCAGGCTGGCGACGTTCGCAAACTTCGTCCCCATGTTAAAACCCACAAATTGCCCCAGGTCGTGCGAATGAAGTTGTCGCACGGCATCACGAAGTTCAAGACTTCGACGATCGCCGAGGCGGAAATGGTGGCAATCGAAGGTGGTCCCGATGTGATGTTGGCCTACCAACCCGTTGGCCCCAACGTGCCAAGGCTGATTAAGCTGATTCAGACGTATCCACAAACGCGGTTCGCGGCGCTGGTGGATTGTGTTGATTGCTTAGACGTGATCGCGGCGGCGGCGGTCGCAGCCAACATATCGGTGCCATTATTCGTCGACTTGAATGTCGGCATGGACCGCAGCGGAATCGTGCCTGGGGATGAAGCGTTTGATTTATTCATGCGGATCGCGTCCCTCGATGGCGTCGAAGCCGCCGGACTTCACGCTTACGATGGGCACGTGCACGACTCCGATCCGAACGCGTTGGAGGCGAAGATTCAAGCGGCGTTCGCCCCCGTCTGGCGATTGAAGGAATCGATCGAAAACGCTGGAATGTCAGCCGGAACCATGGTCGTCTCGGGCACGCCGACTTCGTTTTCGATGGCACACCGGCATGACGTCGAAGTGGGCGCTGGCACGTCGGTGCTGTGGGACACAGGCCAACCCAAAATTTCTCCTGATCTGAATTTTCAAAACGCGGCTGTGTTGATTTCGCGAGTCATCAGCCACCCCACGCCCAACCGGATCTGCGTCGACCTGGGGCACAAAGCGGTTGCCTCGGAGTTCGATCATCCCCGCGTCACCTTCCTTGGACTCGACAACGCGTCGGCGGTGATGCACAGCGAAGAGCACTTGGTGCTCGAAGTCGACGACGCCCAGGCCTATCCCGTAGGCACGGTGTTGTATGGACTGCCGCGACACGTCTGCCCCACGATGGCACTGCATCAACAGGCATGGTGTGTTCGCGAAGGTCGCGCAGTTGAAACTTGGCCGATCACCGCGAGAGCTCGATGCCTGACGATCTAAATTCACCGGAACATTTCAGGGCCACCGCCGGTGAACCCGTTCCCGACGCCCACGATGCCGATTTGTCCGAACTTGCTCGCAAGCTGCCCGATGCTGGCGGACGCGCGACCACCGTCCGGTACCGCGTCATCGGTGTCAGCGTGTTGATGGCGTTCATCCTCTATCTGGACCGCGTTTGCCTGGGAGAGATCGTCAAGCTGGAGATGTTTCTGGCAGATTTTAGCGGCGATGCCACGGGCGTCGAGATGGACCAGGATGTGTTGCGGGCTCGAATCGGTGACACCTTGGCGGCCTTCTTCTGGACCTACGCTAGCTTTCAAATCCCAGCGGGTTGGGCCAGCGATCGGTTCGGCGCCCGCAAGATGTTAACCTTCTACATCGCAGCTTGGTCGCTGATGACAATTGCGACCGGGTTAGCCGCCACGTTGACCGGGCTATTGTTCGCTCGCTTGGCATTGGGGCTGGCCCAGGCAGGTGCATACCCGACATCGGGCGGCGTGATCCGCCGCTGGTTTCGAACCGAGAACCGCTCCATTGCCAGCGGTTGGGTGTCGATGGGCGGACGTATTGGCGGTGCCGTTGCGCCGGTGCTGACCGTTTTCGCGGCCAACCAAATTGGATCGTGGCGAATCGTCCTCGGCATCTACGGGATCGTCGGCTTGGCCACCGCGGCGATCTACTACTGGGTTGTGCGAGAACGCCCCTCCGAACACCCGGACGTCAATGAAGCCGAAGCGAAATGGATCGGATCGCCTGCAGACGACCATCGCAGCGAAGTCGGCGACATTTTGCCGATGCTGTGGGCTTGTTGCCTCAGCCGAACATTGTGGTTGAATTCAATCGTTCAGTTTGCGACGAACGTGGGCTGGGCATTTCTGATCACGTGGCTGCCAACCTATTTGATCGACCGCGGGCTCAGCGAGTTCAACGGCGGGGTGCTGCTGACGATTATATTGGGTGTCGGAATTCCAGCCCAATTGATCGGCGGATGGATCGGCGATTGGTGCGTGATCCGCTACGGAATCCGTTGGGGCCGTGTGCTGCCGGTCGCCGTAAGCAGCATGATCGCGGGACTCGCGTACGTCGCCTGCATCGGGTTCGATCAAGTTTGGATGGTGGTGACCTGTTTTGCGATCGTTTCGTTCATGACGGATGTCAAGAACCCACCGTTCTGGGCACTGATTCAAGACATTGGTGGCCGCAATACGTCAGGGATCTTCGCGTGGTCCAACATGTGGGGCAACTTTGGCGCGGCATTGACGTCATCGGTGCTGCCAAGATTAGCGACACTCGGTGCCAGCATGGGGTACGGCAATGGCGATTCGTTCATGTTTGTATTCCTGGGCGGCGCCTTCTTTTTGTCCGGCATCGCGGTGCTGGGGATGGACGCTACCAAACTAGTACAGCCGCCTCGGGACGCCGACTCCGGAGCATCCTCTTGAGTTTTGCGATTGTGTTAAACACACGCTAAACGCGGGAGATCACGCGACGGCTCCTCAATTCAACCTCGTGGCAAACAATTCGGGATCATGCTACGATCCACGACGACACGTCTCCCACCTTAGAAAAAATCATCACCATGCGACTTCACTGCTCAGCTTCGATTTTTGCCCTATCCATCGCGACTTGCCTTGTGGCCGCGACCGCTCACGGCCAACAGGCAACGCCACAAGGCGTGGCCCCAGGGATCGAAAAACCACTGCGGATTTCCCCCCGACCTGAAAATGGCCGGAACAGCGAGGGAGATTTTATCCAACTCAAAGACGGACGACTTTTGCTCGTTTACACGAAGTTCATCGGTACCGGCGATCACGCTCCCGCCGAACTCGTGGCACGGCACTCCACAGACGGTGGCGAGACGTGGAGCGAAGAGGATATGCCGATTCTCTCACGAAAGTCGGGCGAGACGAACTTGATGTCGGTTTCACTGCTGCGTCTGCAAGATGACCGGATCGCACTGTTTTATGCCCTAAAATATGTGGGTCCGCCGGGAACAAAGTATTCACAACTGGATCATATCGTGATGCGCACCAGCGCTGACGAAGGGGCGACATGGTCGGAGCCGACCTACGTAGTGCCGAAAGACCAACCGGGCTATCGCGTACTCAACAATGACCGCGTGATCCAGCTGAAGTCTGGTCGGCTGGTGGTGCCACTGGCCGTTCACTATCTACCAGGTTGGTCGGGGTGGCGGAACTCGGCGCAGATCGTTTGTTACCTATCCGATGACAATGGCAAGACATGGCGCGCGAGCACCAGCACGCTGGAATCCGAACTACTGGCTCAGGAACCCGGCGTGGTGGAATTAAAGAATGACGAATTGATGATCTTCTGTCGCAGCCGTGATTGCCAGCTCGTCTCGCATTCCAAAGATGGTGGCGAGACGTGGTCCGCGCTGCAGCGATCGAACATCGCTCAACCAGCCACCTCGCCGGCTTCGATCGAACGAATCCCATCAACCGGTGATTTGCTATTGGTGTGGAATAATGGCGACGACCCACTGGCCGCCGTCAAGCCGACCGGCCGTCGCCCATTTACAGCGGCGATCTCTAAAGATGAAGGTGCCACGTGGCAGCACATGCGGAACATCGGCACCGATCCACAGGGTTGGTATTGCTACACGGCGATCGAGTTCGTTGGTGATCACGTGGTGCTGGGCCATTGCGAATACCCCGGCTTGAATTCACTGCAAATCACTCGTTTCCCGGTCACTTGGCTGTACCAGTCAAGCGACGCCGCCGAGTGACTCACGCCACTTAGTTCGACGTTCGCAGCTTTACTGCTGCTTGTTAGCAAACCTTTTAACGAAAACGGCCTCCGGGTTGCAGGCGATTGCCTGTGCTTACCCCCCCCATTCAAGGAGGCCGCTTTCAATGGACATTGCAACATCTCTTATGCCACTTCAGCAAGCCTTCACCGCCGCGATGACCGAGCCAACCGCCCAGTCGTTTCGGAAACCCATCGTCGGCTGAATCATCGCGCCTAGGTGAACCATCCTGGGCGGAATTTGAGCCACCAACGCAACCAAGCATCACAGCGCCTACCACGGTGTCTTTGCTTCGGCGCGATGGTCGATCGAGCTGGCCTGGCTCTGGTTGATCGGGTCGTCAACGATACCGATCAAGCCACCGATTATCTCGTCGGTGATGACACGCTCATCCACAAGACAGGATTGAAGGTCGACGGCGCAGGCATGCGCCGCGATGCCTGCCAAAGCTCCAGCGGCTTCACCTAAAACCAAGACGAACAAGAAGCTCCGCCGCGAGCACCACCAGAAAACCGACTGGACGCGAGAGATGATCCATCATTCTGGCAGATCATGCGGCCGACAAATCCTTGCATTTCCTGGGTAATTCGGCCCACACCAGCGGCCGAACGCTCGCTCGACCGCCGGTGTGCATGTCGCCAGCCGCATCGGCAAAGACGCTCGACGGTGTAGCGCCCTCTCGCCTGCGTAGTGCCTTAAAACGGATGCCATCGGTATCCCTACCTCGCTGCTAACCACCGTCGGAGGCAGGCAATTCACCGCAATCACCGGTGGGCACCGGAGCCTGCCCGCTTTGGCCTTGATGCAGAAAAAGCCAGCGGATCAGCTACCCAAGAATGCGAGTTGTTTTTTGTTGCACCTGAGATCATTCTACAATACGCTTTAGCGTCAGCTTTCGTCACGCTATCGCGAAACTAGGGGCTCACAGCATTCCCTTTCACTTGCGTCCTCATTTCCAACGGAAGAACTTCATGAACGACCTCCTCCCTCAACGCTCCAGAGCGCAGCACTCGCGCGGCTTTACCCTCGTTGAATTACTTGTCGTCATCGCCATCATCGGAGTGTTGGTGGGACTGCTGTTGCCGGCCGTGCAAGCGGCACGCGAAGCGGCACGGCGGATGCAATGCTCGAATAATTTCAAGCAAGTGGGACTGGCCATGCACAATTACCACGACTCACATCTTAAGTTTCCGATGGGCGCCGGAATTACGGGTGGGTGCAGCGGAGAAACCGGGCGTCACATTTTTTCATGGGGTGTTCACATCCTGCCTTACCTGGAACAGGCGAGCCTCTACGATAACGTAATCTTTGAAAGCTCCGGGGATGTGGTCAATCTGGCAGCCAATTACACCACGGACAATTTTTTAACGCCTGTAGAGGCGTACCTTTGTCCCAGCAATCCCCAGGGTGACAAATTGGTCAATTCCGGGTTCAGTGCCGCCTTGAATGGAATCGGAATGCCGCGCACGGACATGGCGGGCGTGGCCGACTCTCGCAGTTGGAAATGTTTTTATTCCTCGGGTACCGAGGGTGTGCGACCGACGCCTTCAGGAGATGGCGTTTTGTATGCATTCTCAAAAACAAAGTTTCGCGACATCATCGATGGAACGTCGAACACATTGATGGTGGGAGAAATCACAGGAGACCCCCGGACCGCAACCGGCAATGCAAACTTGAACGGCACTTCCTACACGGTATACGACGTTTACGACACATCGGCCGGTATCAATGGACCTTTTACGGTTCCAGGCGGTGGCCCCTATGCGTTCCGACCCCAGGGATTTTCCAGCTTTCACCCAGGTGGGTGTCACTTCCTCTTCTCTGACGGCTCCGTTCACTTCCTGTCGGAAAACATGGACTCGGGAATTCTCGCAGCACTGACAACACGCTTGAATGGCGAAACGATCGGTGAATTTTAAGAAGTTTTCCAGGAACCGGAGACGCTCCTTACTGGCGCGTCATGATTAGCACCGAGGGACAGAGCATCGTTCCAGGCCACGTGTATCACCCTACTGGGGTGTGGCGATGGCTTGGGACGTTTTGTGATTTGAAAAACGGTGTTGAGGTGTTAAATCGCTTCGAAATGATACTCATGTCGCAGTTCCGGCGACACGGTTTCCTAGCTCCATCGTCGGATCGTTCAAGCTGGATTCAGCACTCGATGAATCATCGCCACGGACGATCGCCCCGCCGCCAGAAGTTCGCGTGCCCCGCGACAAAGGTAGTACCGCCGCAGCGCTCGGTGACAGCACATTGAATCTGCGCGGCACAAAACAGACCTGAAAAACACAAGATGCACTATCTGCTCGGGGCCAAACCGGGCGATCACAAATACTTGTTTGACCAAGTGATTGACGAAATGTCGACCGTGGCTTGGCTGACTCGCTGGCCACCGGAAACCATCACGCAACTCTTTTTGTGTTTGTGTTAGATAAACGCTAAACGCGCGAGATCACGCGATGGTTTCTCAATTCAACAAGCGTCTGGTGCATGTTCGGGATCTTGCTACGATCTTCAACGACACGTCTCCACCTTAGAAAAGGTCATCATTATGCGACTTCACTACCGAGCTTCGATCTTTGCTCTGTCCATCGCGACTTGCCTTGTGGCCGCGACCGCTCACGGCCAACAGGCAACGCCACAAGGCGTGGCCCCAGGGATCGAAAAACCACTGCGGATTTCCCCCCGACCTGAAAATGGCCGGAACAGCGAGGGAGATTTTATCCAACTCAAAGACGGACGACTTTTGCTCGTTTACACGAAGTTCATCGGTACCGGCGATCACGCTCCCGCCGAACTCGTGGCACGGCACTCCACAGACGGTGGCAAGACGTGGAGCGAAGAGGATATGCCGATTCTCTCACGAAAGTCGGGCGAGACGAACTTGATGTCGGTCTCCCTACTGCGTCTGCAAGATGACCGGATCGCACTGTTTTATGTCCAGAAATATGTGGGTCCGCCGGGAACAAAGTATTCACAACTCGATTATATCTTGATGCGCACCAGTGCTGACGAAGGGGCGACATGGTCGGAGCCGACCTACGTAGTGCCGAAAGACGAACCAGGCTATCGCGTGCTCAACAATGACCGCGTGATCCAGCTGAAGTCTGGTCGGCTGGTGGTTCCGCTGGCTGTTCACTATTTACCGGGCTGGTCGGGGTGGCGGAACTCGGCGCAGATCGTTTGCTACCTATCCGATGACAATGGCAAGACATGGCGCGTGAGCACCAGCACGTTGGAATCCGAACTGCTGGCCCAGGAACCCGGCGTGGTGGAATTAAAGAGCGGTGAACTGATGATGTTCGTTCGCAGTCGCGATTGTCAACTTGTCTCGCATTCCAAAGATGGTGGCGAAACGTGGTCGGCGATGCAGCGATCGAATATCGCCCAGCCGAGCGCCTCGCCGGCTTCGATCGAACGAATCCCATCAACCGGTGATTTGCTATTGGTGTGGAATAACGGCGACGACCCGCTGGCCGCAGTCAAGCCGACCGGCCGTCGCCCATTTACAGCGGCGATCTCTAAAGATGAAGGTGCCACGTGGCAGCACATGCGGAACATCGGCACCGATCCACAGGGTTGGTATTGCTACACGGCGATCGAGTTCGTTGGTGATCACGTGGTGCTAGGGCATTGCGAGTACCCCGGTTTGAATTCACTGCAAATCACTCGTTTCCCGGTCACTTGGCTGTACCAGTCAAGCGACGCCGCCGAGTGACCCACATCACTCAACGTGGCCACCGCCCGCACCCCCACCGGGCGGGCAGTCACCGTAGGGGCTAGGCAATCCACCGCTGTCACCGGTGAGCCTGCCCGCCTTGGCTTTGATTTTCATACTGAAAACCAAAAAGGGATCAGCCACAGAAAACATGCATTAATCCCCGTTGCCCTAAAGATCGTTTTGCAATAGGTTTTGACAGCATTCCTTACCACATTAGCGTGCCGTTGGTGACTCCCGCTTCCCGTTTCACGAGTCACTAGCGACCTCATTTCCCAACATAATAATCTCATGAACCACATCCACCCTCAACGTTACCACCTCCTCCCTCAACGTTCCGGAGTCCAGCACTCACGCGGCTTTACCCTCGTTGAATTACTTGTCGTCATCGCCATCATCGGAGTGTTGGTGGGATTGCTGTTGCCGGCCGTGCAAGCGGCACGCGAAGCGGCGCGACGGATGCAATGCTCGAATAATTTCAAGCAAGTGGGATTGGCTATGCACAATTACCACGACTCACATCGTGTGTTTCCGATGGGTGCCGGAATCACGGGTGGGTGCAGCGGAGAAACCGGACGCCACATTTTCTCGTGGGGGGTCCACATCCTTCCCTACCTGGAGCAGGCGAGCCTCTACGACAACGTGATCTTTGAAAATTCAGCGGAAGTGGTCAACTTGGCTGCCAATTACACCACGGACAATTTCCTAACGCCTGTAGAGGCTTATCTTTGTCCCAGCAATCCACAGGGCGACAAACTGGTCAATTCCGGGTTCGGTGCCTCGCTAAACGGAGTTGGGATGCCACGCACGGACATGGCGGGCGTAGCCGATTCTCGCAGCTGGAAATGTTTTTATTCCTCGGGTACCGAGGGTGTGCGACCGACGTCTACTGGAGATGGCGTTTTGTATGCATTCTCAAAAACAAAGTTTCGCGACATCATCGATGGAACGTCGAACACGTTGATGGTGGGAGAAATCACTGGAGACATCCGAACCGCAACCGGTTTTTCAACCTTGAACGGAACCTCGTACACGGTATATGACGTTTACGACACATCGGCCGGAATCAATGGCCCCTTTACGGTTCCAGGCGGTGGCACCTTTGCGTTCCGCCCCCAGGGATTCTCCAGCTTTCATCCAGGTGGGGGACACTTCCTCTTCTCTGACGGCTCTGTTCACTTCCTGTCGGAAAACATGGACTCGGGAATTCTCTCAGCACTGACGACACGCTTAGGTGGCGAAACGGTCGGCGAATACTAAAGAGTTTTTCAGGAAGCCGGAGACGCTCCTTACGGTCACGCAATGATTGGCCCCAAAGAGGCCAATCATTTATCCTCGAGTGGAACTCGGGGACGTGAGGCTCACGAGCGTTTCCAGCCTCGATAAGGGTGATCGCACAACCTGACTGCAAACTTGCGGTCCCCACGGTCGAAACGACATCGTGGCCAATCGCAAACTCCGGCGCTCCCACTACAACAACGAAACAACCCAACTTCATTTAGCAGGATAAACTGGTGTTCAAAACTGTATCAATGTGTGTACTGGTCTGCTTGACCATCGGGTGCGGAACAGAGAACGAGATCGGTCGGCGACCGGTCAACGGAACCGTGACATTCGACGGCAAACCGCTTGCGTCCGGCCAGATTCGATTTGTTCCCGTGCCGTCCGGCCCCGTGGGCGTTGCTGCCATTTCCCAGGGCAAGTATGAAGTCACGAACAAGGGCGGCGTTCCGTTGGGCGAAACCAAAGTGGAAATCGTCGCCACCAATGATGCGGCTCCAATGACGCTTGAGGAAATGGATGCCAACCCCAATTCCAAACCACCACAGGCTCTCGTCATTCCGCCTAAGTACAACCAGGCATCAGAACTGCGAGCCACCATCGAATCTGGCTCCGGCATGCAAACAGCAGACTTTGAGCTGACGAAATAGAAAGCACCGAGGGACAGAGCATTGCTCCTGAGCACATGAATCACCCTATTCGGAGGTGGCGATGGCTTGGGACGTTTTGTGATTTGGAAAACGGCATCGAGGTGTTAAATCACCTCGAGACAATGCTCATGTTGCGGTTCCGGCGACGCGGATTCATAGCTCCATCATCGGATCGTTCAACCTGGATTTTGGACACGATGAAGCATCGCCACGGACGATAGATCAGCCGCCAGAAGTTCGCGAACTCCTCGGCAAAGGTGGCACCGCCGCAGCGTTCGGTAACAACACACCGAGCCTGCGCCGCACATAGCAAACTTGCAAAACACAAAATACACTATCTGCTCGGGGCCAAACCGGGTGATCACAAACACTTGTTTGCTCAAGTGATTGACGAAATGTCGACCGCGGCTCAGCTGACTCGCCGGCCACTGGAAACCATCACGTGACGCTCGACGCTTGTTGCCTGACCTCCTCGTAAACTCGCAAGATGACTGGTGCGATATGCGAGCGTGTTGACCAACCAAGACTGAGTTCGAGGGCTTGCCAACCATCCATGAACCACTTGATCGCCCGATCGACTCCAAACCGCCATACGAAAAACCAGGCCTTGAGCAAGTCACTCTAAATCACCTTAAGCCGAACATCCGATGGCCATCGCGAAGACTCGGTCGCGAATAAGTTCATCAATTGCATATCGAATGCGATCAGGACGCCTCGGATCGCTGATTCCTTTAGCGATGCCGTCGGTCAACCCGAGTCTGTGATTAGCGTCACGAAGTAGAATCACATCAGCATTGGAGGTGAGCCGTTGGCAAGCTGCCTGGACCTCGATGGGACGATTGAAATCTGGTTCAAAAAGAGTATCTTGTCGTTCGCCCATCACGTGACTCTCGCTTGTGCTTGTGTTAGAGACACGCTAAACGAGAAAGGCCACATGACGGTTTCTCAATCCAACAAGTGCTTGGTGAGTGATTCGGTTTTAAATCAATTGCATCGCTCAAGCTCACAATCGACTTCAACTAACTCGATCGCTCATCATGGCCCCTATTGATTGGATCATCCTGCTTATCTACGCGTTGTCGACCATTGGCCTGGGATGGTATTTTGGTCGCAAGCAAGAGAGCTCGGACGAGTATTTCGTAGGCTCGGGAAAGATGAACCCGATCTTGATCGGCGTTTCATTGTTCGCGACCTTGCTGAGCACGATCAGCTATCTGGCGCTGCCGGGTGAAGTTGCTGGAAAGGGTCCGAGTTTTCTGACTAACTACCTTGCCTACCCCTTCATCTATCTATTCATCGCGATGATTCTGTTGCCCGTTTACATGCGACAACGGGTCACGAGTGCGTACGAGCTATTGGAGAATCAGTTGGGGCTGAGCATCCGGATGCTGGGCGCAACGATGTTCCTGCTGTTGCGACTGGTTTGGATGTCGGTGTTGGTTTATCTGACCGCCAAAGCGATCGCGACGATGATCGGCGTGGGCGACGAAATGGTGCCTTGGATTGTCTTGGTCACCGGCGCCTTCGCCATCACGTACACGTCGCTAGGTGGGTTGCGTGCCGTTGTGATCACCGACCTCATGCAAACGGTGCTGCTTTACGGCGGTGCGCTGCTGGTCCTGGGGACCATCACATGGAACATGGGCGGGTTTGGCTGGTTCCCGACGCAGTGGCAATCGGACGTCTGGGATAGGCAGCAAATTTTCAGCTGGGACCCGGCGACCCGAGTGACGGTGTTTGGTTCGATATTGTCGGTATTCTTATGGACGGTTGCCACTGCGGCAGGCGATCAGGTGGCCGTGCAGCGATTCATGGCGACCAAGGACGCAAAAACGGCGCGACGAGCGATCGCAATCCAGCTAGCAGTGGGGGCGATCGTTGGAATCACCCTGGGTTTGGTAGGGGTCGCATTACTGGGATACTACCAGGCCAACCCCGAATTATTGCCACGCGACACAACGTTACGGCTCCAAGCCGACGAATTGTTTCCGTACTTCATCGCCAACCGGCTTCCCCCGGTCATCACCGGTTTGGTCGTGTCGGGATTGTTTGCCGCCGCGATGTCTAGCATCGACTCAGGCGTCAACTCAATCACTGCCGTCGTCATGACCGATTTCCTAGATCGTTTCGGATGGAAACCATCAACGCAAGCCAAGCATCTGCTGTTTGCGAGGTTGTTGGCAGTCGCAATCGGTGCCGTTATCGTTCTGTCGAGCAGTCTGATTCAGTACATTCCCGGCAACTTCTTGGCGATCACGAACAAAACCGTCAACCTGCTCTCGATCCCGATTGCATTGCTGTTTTTCTTTGCACTGTTTGTGCCTTTCTCCAACGCAATCGGCGTTTGGATTGCCACAATCGCGAGCGTTAGCGTGGCTGTGTTGGTTGCTTTCTCAGGCGTGATTTTTGGGGTGAATCCCGAAACGGGCAATGATCCCATCAGCTTTCAATGGATCCAACCAGCCGCTTTGTTAACCGGTGTCAGCGTCGGCCTCGTCGCGTGCAAACTATTTTCCAAAGAAGAACCCGCCCCATAGCCGCGTCATCTTTCATCATTCGAAACCCAGCTCCACAAACCCAAACACCTGTCGATTCAATCAATGAGAACAAGCAAAACACTTGCGAAAATACGCAGCGGTGAGATCATTCGCACGTGCGTCATGGGACATTACATTCCAGCCTATGTCTGCCACGCAGCACGAGCGGGATACGACTGCATCTGGGTCGACCTGGAACACCGAGCGATGACGAGTCGCGAAGTGGAAGCCTTGCTCGCATTCTCGCATCTGTACGACATCGACATCATGCTCCGTCCTCCCACATTGGGGAAAACGCGACTGTCTCGTTATCTCGAGGACGGTGCTGCGGGGCTGATGATTCCGCATGTATCAACGGTGGACAAAGCCAAGATGTTGGTGGATGCCGTCAAGTTTCCTCCGCTAGGAGATCGCGGACTGGACAATGCTGGATTGGACGCCGACTTCCATATCCATGACGCCGATGAGTACGTTGCCTGGGCGAACCGCGAAACGTTTTTGTGTGTGCAAATCGAAACGCCAGAAGGCGTTCGCAATGCGGACGCCATTGCGGCTGTTGAAGGTGTCGACATGATTTTTGTCGGTCCAGGAGACCTTGGACTTCGACTTCGTCAGAGCGGAGAGATGACGCTCGACGAAGCATGGGAGATCATTGCCACGGCGTGTCGCAAACACAACAAGGCATTTGGTGGCCCGGTGGTCGCTGATGGCGAGATGCAGAAAAGAAAAGACCAGGGTGCGAAGCTGCTGGTCAACAGCAGCGAATTCCATGGTTGGTCCACCTCCCTATCACAAGACAGTCTGAAATTTGATGCCCTCCGATGAACCCATGCGTCTGAATTCCAAACGGGCACTCGTCACGGGGGCTGGTAAAGGCATCGGTCGAGGCTGTGCCCTTGAGCTGGCGCGGGCGGGTGCTGACCTGATTCTCAATGATCGCCCGGGCAGTCAAGAGCTCGCACAGACGGCTGACGACATTCGCGCACTGGGGCGCCAGTGCTGGACTGTAGAGGCCGACGTGTTTTCACCTGACGGCTGCGCCGCGCTGATCCAATCAGCGATTCAGCAGGCTGGTGAAATCGATATTCTGATCAGCAATCCGGCCTACGGAAAACGAGATCGCTTTCTGGATTTTTCGACAAGCGAGTTCGACAAGGTAATCGACGCCACGTTCAAGTCTGGCTTTCACATCGCCCAAGCGATGGCCCGCCATCGCGTTGAACTTGGGGGCGGCGGCAAGATCTTGTTCATTACCAGCGTTGTGGCGGAGATGCCGTTTGAAGAGTGTTCACCTTACAGCGCCGCCAAAGCAGCGTTGAATCAACTCACACAGTGCATTGCCGTGGAGTTATTCTCACACCGAATCAATGTCAACGCAATCGAACCGGGCTGGATCGACACGCCAAACGAACGCGTGACCTTCTCCGATGACGTCATCGACTCGAGCGGCGCTAGCCTGCCTTGGGGTCGACTCGGCACGCCAGCTGATATTGGTAGAGCAGCGACGTTTTTAGTATCCGATGCTGCGGACTACATCACCGGCACCGTGCTTCCTGTTGACGGCGGATTTCGATTCAAGGACATGCGCAGTGTTTCTCAATTGGCACCCAAAAAAGCGACATGAACATGACAGATGCCTCGCTGTTTGACTATCGAGAATTTACCAGTGACTGCGATGGCCCCCGGTTGCTGATCACTGCTGGGATTCATGGTGATGAGTATCTGCCGATGCTGGCAGTGAAGGAATTGATCGATCGATTTGATACCGACGCTGAGCTTCGTTCGAGCCTACGCGGCAGCCTCACGTTGATTCCGATTGCCAACCAGGCGGCCTTTGAACGAGGCAATCGATGCGGTGCGGATAACATCGACCTTGCCCGCGTCTTCCCAGGAACGCCTAACGGCAATCCGACGGAGCAACTTGCCTGCGCGTTAAGTGACCAGATTCGCAGAGCCGATTTTTTCGTCGATCTGCATACCGGAGGCACCGAGCTGTGCGTCTTTCCAATGGCAGGATACACCCTGCATTCGGATCAGTCCATTTTGGAGCAACAACGTCAATTAGCGGTTGCATTTGGGTTACCGTTTGTCTGGGGAACGTCTGCCGAGTTGCAGGGACGCTCGCTATCGCTGGCTCGCGATTGTGGAGTCCCCGCGATTTATGTCGAGTACCTGGGTGCCCACCGCGAGCTCGCGGAGGCCATATCTGGGGCCGCACAATCGCGGACGCCCGATCATCCGCTGGTAGCGGGCTGCTTGAACGTGATGCGGCATCTGGGCATCTTGCCTGAAATCGCGGAACCGTTGCCTGCAGCCTGCGATGTTGTCGAAGATGAAAGACCCGGAGCGGGTCACATGCAAGCAGGACCCTCCGCACCCGCAACCGGTTTCCTTGTACCGGCCGTCGAACTAGGACAATCAATCGCGAAGGGTGATTTGCTGGCCGAGATCGTTACCGCAACCGACCGCACAAAGCATCAAGTACTATCACAGCAAAGTGGCCGAGTTCTGGTCATTCGTGACTATCCAAGAATCAATCAAGGCGAGGCCGTAGCGGTGGTTGCCGAAAGCGTTAAAGCAGAATGAGCGTTTGGAACTGGAGTGATCGCTATTCACCAATCGTCGACCCAGGCTTTCAGGTGACACTCGGCGAAGGACACACCGCGTGCGTCCGATCCCGGCGGATTGGGCCCGCGTTGGGAATCAAAAATCTGTACTTCAAGCTCGAATCGACCAACCCCAGTGGATCGTACAAAGATCGCTTTGCGGCGCTGGCGGTCAGCCACATGCTGCAGCGTAATCAAAGCACTTGCATTGCGACATCAAGTGGAAACACCGGCGCCGCCTTGGCCGCCTATTGTGCTGCGGCAGGAATTCGATGCCAGATTGCAGTTGTCGAATCAGCCCCGCTGGCCAAATTGCAACAAATGATGGCCTATGGAGCCGAAATCCAGAAAGTCCGTGGCTTTGGGATGGACGCGGCGATTACGAATCAGGTCTTTGATCGCTTGCACCAACTTGCGGAAAGTCCTGAATGTGAATTGCAGATCAGCGCTTATCGTTTAAGTCCGTTGGGCATGCAGGGGGTCGAAAGCATCGCGTTTGAAATCCAAGCACAACTTTCTTCTTCGGATCGTTCGGTCGATCATGTCTTTTGTCCGGCAGGCGGGGGCGGATTGACGTTGGCAACGGCTCGCGGCTTCCTGAAAACTCCCGCAAGACCCGCCGTGCATTGTGTTCAGCCGGAAGGGAACGACACGATCGCCAGCCGGTTGCGCAATCGCAGCGATCAAGCCACCGACGTGCAGTGCACCACCTCGATCAGCGGTTTGCAAGTGGCCTCGGTGATCGACGGCCACGAGGTGATCGCGGCCTGCAGGGCATCGGGAGGCACCGGATATACCGTCAGTGATGCCGAAACGTTTGAAGCTCAAAAGCGGCTGGCGCGAGAAGAGGGCGTCTTCTGCGAACCTGCGGGTGCGGTTGCACTAGCGGGAGCTCTGAACGCGTTCCGCAAGGGCGAACTGGCGCCCGAGGCGTCTGTCGTCTGCATTGTTTCGGGCAGTGGATTCAAAGATGGCACCTCCGTTGAACGCATGAACCAGCATAGCGGCTATCAGCTTGTCGAGCTGGAGGATCTTTTCCAATCACAGTAGGCAGCTCGAGCTCGGAGCTCGGGGACAGCTCGAGCTCGGGGACAGTGATAGCTCGGGGACAGGATCAGCTCGGGGACAGTGATCGCACAGACAGAGATCGGGGCCCCAGGTCGGGGACAGTGATCGTACGGAAGCCGTTGAGCACGGAAAGAGCTCGGGGACAGTGATCGCACAGACAGAAACAGCTCGACAGATCGGGGCCCCAGGTCGGGGACAGAGGTCGGGGACAGTGATCGTACGGAGCTCGGGGACAGTGATCAGCTCGGGGACAGTGATCGCACAGACAGAGATCGGGGCCCAGGTCGGGGACAGTGATCGTACGGAAGCCGTTGAGCACGGAAATGACAACTTCGATTCGGATCGACACTCGGTCTTGACAGTGCTGTAGCTATTTTACGAGTGCCTGAGCGCCCTAAACATGTCGCGTCTCGCCCACTTTTTCTGCTTCGCTTGTAGCGGTAGCCCCGCAGTGAGGCGTCTGCCTGCTGTCGAAGCGTCACAACTTGAAATTGAACTCACAAGCGCTCGCTCAGTGGCGTCCGAGTGACGGACGGCGACACAGGCTGCTGAGCGACTTGCCGCTGAGCGGCGAGCCGGGCGCGCACGGCGCGACAAGCATGCTGACCGAGCTGGGTTTGACAGCGTCTGCTATAGCGTCTGTGCCGCTCCTGTAGCTCCAAGACGTTCACTTCTTTACCGTCTAAATAAATCGGCGTTTGCAGCTTGTCTTTCGTTAACATTTCGCTCGCCTGCAGCTCCGGTCGGGATTCCAGTGCTAGCTGCCACAATAGGCGTTCGTAAGCCTCAAGCGCCATCGGCAAACAACCAAGACGCGTTAAGATCTCCGTGCGATTAGCTGATCCCACATCCGTTTTGCTTGAGTTTTCTGCTACAGGATTTAGCGGTTGCGCGACCACTTCGCTGGCCAATTCCAGTGGCGCCAACCACTCCGAAGTGTCCGGCACGCCGCCGGAGAGTGTCCGCAAACGCTCGCCGATCGAAACTTCACTGTAGTCATCGAGCGAATCGGCCAATCCGGCGCGAAGCGGATTGAGATCGACGTACGCCATACAGGCCAGCACTGCGGGCTCATCTTCGAGGCGTTTCAGTTTAAAACGCTCTTCAAAGAACCGCCCCGTGCACTCGTCTTCTAAGTTACATTCACGCGCAATCGTCTGACACATCAAGCGGATAAACCACGAAATATCCGATAGCCTCAATCGAAGCTCGGCAACACGCGAGGGGTCGCTCGTGATTTGCGTGATTTCACTTCCTTGGATTTCTCCTCCAAGTTTGTTTTGACAGCGCTTTCGCGAAGTCAACGAGAGCCAGCGCACCGCGACCTGCCGATCGCTTAACGCCCGGACTAGGTCGGGGCGGTTGCGTAGCACGCAGTGCCAATGGTTCGGGATGATAGCAAAGGCAAGCACATCGATACAGAATCGCTGGGCCAGGAACTGCATTCGCTGGCGAAACCGCTCGCGGCGGTAGCCATAGTCGATGCCGGTGAGCGGATCGACTCCGTGCAAGTAGCTTCGTCTGACGGTGCGATTAAACGCGTGGTAAACCCCCACTTCATCGCGTGCAAACGTACAACATCGACTTGTCCGGGACATCGCATCGATCCCCTAAAGAAGAGTAAAGATGGAGCAACCTCGCCTCTATCATACCGCTGCGTCTGGCGGGTACAGCCGAGAATCCACAAATGGGGAGCTTACAAATTCGACTTGTCGATCTAGGTCCAGTAGATGCCTGCACTTGCGACGCAAAAAGTGCTTCGCCCCGCAGCTCCTGCTAGCACTACATGTAGACTGGCCACCTGGATACTCAAACCAGTTGGCAAGCAAGTACCTGCATGCACTGTCCCCGATGCACCCGATGCAGATGCATGCACTGTCCCCGACCTTCACTGTCCCCGACCTCTGCACTGTCCCCGACCTCTCTTCAATTAACGATAAAACCAAGTGACGGGCAGCGATCGAAATCGGCACGAGTACCCGCCTTTGCCCTGGTCCCAATAGCTCATTACCGCCCGGTCGCCCACAAAGATGAGACTGATGTACGAAAACGTGCGACTCGAATCAGACTCCAAGTTGCCCACCACCGTCCACGTTTCACCTTCGTCACGCGAGATGGCCGCCGTCAATGGAGTTCGCTTGCCGCCATGCCCCGCTCCGGGGGCATAGGTATTGTTCCAGATTAACAGCAGGTCCCCCGTGGACGGAATCCGCCGCAAGGTAGTGGGAGCCTCTGGCCCCTGAATCCCCAGCGACGTCATTGGTCCCCAGGTGTCTCCGCCATCCTCCGAATACGCTTTGCCCGGATAACCTAGCTGAGTCCTGACGAGCATCATGATGCGGCCATCCTTTAGTTCGATGACTTCCGGTTCCATCGCTCCGCGTTTGTCCGCGTCCACCTTGCCTTTGCTATCTCGCCACGTTTTCCCCCCGTCATCGGACAGAAAGCAGTGCGATTGAAAGTGATTGTTAGTCGCTACATCTGGTGTCGATGCGGCGGGCAGCAACAGACGTCCGGTCGATAAAGCCGTGATGCGATCGTTGTTGACAACGTGGTAACCGGCGGCCGTAGACACCTTCACCGGTTCTCCAAACGTCGCCCCTTCGTCTGTGGAGATTCGCAGGTACGGGGTCAGCTCGCTGTGACTGTTTTTCTGCAGATAGACCATCCCAATCGAACCATCGGCCAATCGCCGCAAGGTGACGCTCATCACATTCATGCCGCCCGTGTTGGGCTGCAGTACGCGAGACGCTGACCACGTCCGGCCACCATCGGTGGACTGGCGTGCCACCACATGCGCCTGCGCAAAATCACTGCCACTGCCGTGAAATTCGGTGACGGCAAACAACAGCGAACCATCATTTAAGGCCACGATCGAACCCTCGGTGTAACGAGGATGCTCAGGCTTGGCTTGATACACCAGCGTTGAAACGTCAGCGTCGCTCGGTTCCGGCACAGGCCCGCTCAAAACCAATAGCGACTGCGCCGCGCGATAAGATGTGTCTGCGTTCTCGTCATCGAGAAGCTGCTTGAGGGAATCCACGACGCCGGTGGCCCAAGCGTCCCCAGCGAACGTGGCTGCATAGGTTCGCACAGCCGGGTCCGGTGCGTGCAAGTTTGCTGCCAAGGCCCGCAGCCCCTCCGCGTCGCCCAGCGCCGCCAAGGAATGATGGACATACGCTTTCTGTATGGCATCGTCGCAGCGTGGCAGTTGAGCTTTGATCTGCGGGATGTCCGCTGCGTTTCCAATCCGCCCCAAAATCCACACCGCAATTCGAAGTACATCTAGGTCTTCGCTATTTAATGAGTCGCGGAGAAACTGCATCGCATCCGGATTACCGCAGCGGCCCAGCGCGGCAGCTGCCATCAGCTTGAGTATTCGCATATCATCGGTAGTTGCGAACGCCTTTCGCAGGGCCACACCGTCACCAATCTCGACTACTTTGTAGAGGCTCTCGGCTGCGTGAACGTGACCGTAGGGATCGTCGCCAGCCAGTATGTCCAACATCACCGTGGTGCGAGCTTTGTCACCGGCACGAACGAGTTCGCGAGCGATCCCACAGCGCCGTTGATCGTCTTTTTCTGCCGCCAGTTTATCAGTCAGGTAATCGCGGACTTCGTCGCCGTAGCCGGCCAGCGTCAGCCCCTCGGCTGCATGAATCGACGGCCAGAACTCGTCGCTGCGTAGCCCAGATCGCAAAATCTCTAGACACCGCTGACGCGTCGGCTCGTCCAACGAGATCGGCGTCCGCTCGGCTGCCGATAGGTTGACTGACAACAATGTGATACTGATCAATAACGGATATACAAGTGTGTTCATCGCAAGCATTCGTTGAAGCCGACTGAGCGGCAAAGATACATCGGAGCCCTGTTCTGGTAGGCTATATTGAGACCATGTCGCCACATCTTACACGGTTTGCACCTTCGGTGTGGACCTTCAGTGCCGAGTTTTCAGCCCGCCGAGTTCAGGTCCCCCGAAAGAGAAAAAGTGGAATGTCGAGCAATGGCTTCGCGCCCCCCGCTCTGCATCACTTTGGCATCGGGCATCGTCCGGGCGGCAACGCCCCAGGCCGCCCCACCGAATATCGTGTTCGTGTTGTGGACCGGAAAAGGGGGCAGGAGCCTAATTGAAAGATTGGAGGAACTTGCGTGGACGACCACGCATTCTCAAGATGGATTACAGATTGTACTTTCGTGTTTTGACTCGGCCCAGCCACTCCGGTAACCGAACAAGTCAACCGGGTAGTTCTGGAGCCCTTCATCGCGGTTGCCCTTCGCCAGCCGCCTCGTCTCCGATGATTTGCATTGGCAAGGCAAAGGGAAGTCTATCCCTTCAACGCGACTAGCCCTGAAACAGGCAACTCTTGATCTTACCCCTACTCTTACACCTTCAATCCCGTCTGCGCAAGCTCCGCTGGACCGCCACCAACCGGAGAAGGCTAGGATTAAGAGCAAGGCTACGATTAAGAAACAAAAGGAGGCAAAGCCATGCGACCGTTTCGATCCAAGAAACGGGATATCGTCATTCACCTGCAATCGACCGTTACTACCGCATGCACCCGTACCAAGAATGGCGTCGATCTCCCGTCCAGAGCCCATCGCCTCTAAAATCTTCGCTTGTTTAAGGACGAGCGTTTTACCCAACAATACCTTTGGCGTTAGCGGGCTAAGGACTAGCAATCACAACGGTCGCGACTTGCCGAACCACAAGCGGTTCCTTCACCGCGATAAGCCAAGTCGGTGGAGCAGACGCCTGTCTGTGGCAGGGTGAGCTCCACTCGCCGCGCGGATTCGAGGTCGCCGGCCAACTCCGCAGCAACCGAACGCACTTGTTCATACCCTGTTCGCAGCAAAAACGTGGGTGCACGACCGTAGCTTTTCATGCCAACGATATAGAACCCATTCTCTGGGTGCTTCAGCTCCTCGGCTCCGTGTGGCGAAACCGAACCGCAACGATGGTGATTGGGGTCAATCATGGGACCGAGTCGTTTTGCCGCTTCAGTCGAGATATCCAGTTCAAGGCGTAGCTCTCGAAGCATTTCTAAGTTAGGACGTGAACCTGCGGCAACGATGACTTCGTCCACAACCACCCGCGACACCCCTTCAACGTCAACCACCTCGATTCCTTCACCAGGACGCTCCTCGAGTGCACTGATTGACAACCCCGTTAGCAGCGACACGAGCCCCGACTTCACCACGGAATGCACACGGGTTCCGAGCGCACCGCGTTCAACAATTTCGTCCGCGGAACCACCTCCCCAAAGCTTTGTGGGGTCGGTTCGCCGGATGCCCCACACGATTGAGGTCGCAGGGTCCTCCTGCCTGAGCTTCTCCAAACTCAATACGCTCCCGATCGCCGAATGCCCCGACCCCACCACCAAGACGCGTTTTCCCGCATATCGCTCTCGCTCTTGTCCCAACACATCGGGCATCCCATAGCGAATGTGCGATTGAAGTTTTTGCTCGCCATCGGCCATGACGCCCCCAGCGCCAAGCGGATTCGGAGTCGTCCAGGTTCCCGACGCATCCATGACCGCTCGCACTTTGAAGCGTCGCGGGCCCTCCGGCGTCTCCGCAACGATTAGAAACGGAGCGTCGTTGCGGTTGCCGTCTGCCATGCGATCATGTCCGTCACGCGAAACGGAAACCACTTTATGTTCAAGCTTGATGTGAGCGGCGATCGCGTGGTGTGCCGCCAGCGGATCAAGCAGCCCCTCCACAAGTTCTTGTGCGTAGGGAACATCCTCTCCATTGGGTTCTTTCCAGCTTCCATCTGCTTGAAGCAATCTTTTGCTTGCCGGATCAATCAGGAAAGACCATGGCGTAAACAATCGAACGTGCCGCCATTGCCAGACGCTGGCGGCAATTCGAGGCCCCGCCTCAAAAACCAGGGGAGTCAGCCCTCGTTCGACCAAATTTGCTGCAGCAGCAAGCCCGATGGGCCCTGCACCAATCACGGCGATGGGCAACTTATTTGACTCTGTCATGCTCTCTCGATCCGCAGGATTCGCGTTTGGGTAAGTAAAAATACGCCGGGCATTGGGAGCAGCGTCGTTGTGGCTCCACAACATTCCACCATCGCAGCGGCTCGCGGACTTCGCACCGGCTCACCTATGTAGACGCAGGTATTCTGGGAAAGATGCAACACGAATCAAGTTTGATTCGAAAAAATTGCGATTTGGCATCAATCCAGCATGAGTCGCCCCCCATGAAATGAATCCCGCCGCTCCGATCGCGTATAGCGTTTGAATCGACAAAATGGAGAGGTTACGACAGACAATCTGCGGGCTGGCCCCCGTTGGATAGAGCCTCAAGCAAGAAAGCCGTCTCGGTGGGGAAAACCGGGGGGGCGGGGAAGTCGACGCGTGTCGGCTCAACCTCGAATCGCCCCTAAGTCCGCGTGGTCGCCCGAAAGTACGAAGGCAACCTGAGAAAAACAAGGATTTCTGCACACTCTTGTCTTTCTGCGTCTTACTTTCAGGACTTGCGTCATGCATTCAGGACTGGGGCGATGAACAAACACGGAGTTTTCACACAACCGTGCTGGAAGCGTTTACAATGTCACCCTCCCTACCTCTCCCCCCACCTTTTGACGCAAGGATCACTTTATGAGCCACAAACCGATTTCCAAACCGACACGCCGCAATTTCCTGAAGACCACCTCGGCGATCGGCGGATCGCTGATCATCATGGGAACCAAAGCAACCGCAGGGATCAAAGGCGCTAACGATCGCGTGCGGATCGCGGTGGCTGGAGTGAACGGCCGAGGCAATGCCCACATCGGCGGGTGGATGAAGGCCGAGAACGTGGAGCTCATTTATGTAATCGATCCCGCAGAGAACGTGCTACAGAATCGCTTGAAGGGAATCGAAAAACGCGCCGAGGGAAAGTTTACCACCAAGGGCTTGTCGGACTTTCGCGAAGCGCTCGACGACAAGTCGCTCGACGCCATCTCCATTGCGACTCCGAACCATTGGCATTCGCTGATGACGATTCGGGCCGCTCAAGCCGGCAAGCATGTGTATGTGGAAAAGCCGCTCAGTCATGATGTCGCCGAGGGACGCGTCGCGGTCGAAGCACAAAAGAAATACGGCATCGTGGTTCAACATGGAACTCAGCGACGAAGCGATTCCGGCATCGCAGGGCTTCACGAATTGCTCAAGTCCGGCGACTTGCCGAAGCTGAAGATTGCCTATGGCTATTGCTGCAAACCAAGAGGTAGCATCGGTACGAAGCCAAACGGAGCGCCACCCTCGAATTTGAATTGGGATCTTTGGAAAGGTCCCGCGGTGATCGATCAATACCATGCCAATTACCACCCCTACAATTGGCACTGGTTCTGGGAAACCGGCAATGGCGACCTCAACAACCAAGGCACCCACCAATTGGACATCGCACGCTGGGCGATCGACGACGACCAAACGCATCCGGTGCGTATGATGGCAATGGGGGGCCGGTTCCAATGGGATGATCAAGGCGAGACCCCTAACACGATGTTCTCGATGGCCGAATATCCCAACGGCCAGCAGGTCTTCTTTAATGTTCGCAACGTGAACCACGAAGGCTACAAGACCCAAGTCTACAACGAGTATTATCTCGAAGACGGCAGCGTGATCACGGGCGAAGGACGCTACAAGATCTTGCGTCCCGGTGCCGACAAACCCGAAGAGCTAAAGGTGCCATCCGGAAACGTAACCCCCGGCGGCCATTTCAATGCGTTCATCAGCGCGGTTCGCGCGAACGATCCGAGCATGGCCAATGGGAACGTCATGGACGCCCATTACGGTTGTGTACTCGGTCACCTGATGAATAACTCGTACCGCTTAGGCAGCGAGGTTCCATTCAACGCCAAAGCAGGCCAATTCGGTGACAACAAGGACGCGGCAATCCACTTTGGCAAGCTACACTCGATCATGAAGGACGGCGTTGGCGTGCCCGAGAACGAGGCTAAGTACGTTGTTGGCCCCACATTGACGTTCGATCCGGAAACGGAAAAACACACGGGCGAATTCGCAACCGAGGCCAATCAATTGCTCAAGGACCCCAACAACGCGAACTTCAAGATCCCCCAGATCTCTGAGGTCTAAGCGAGAACGTCGAAAGCAAAGGCAAGGAAACCCCACTGCCTTTCGGGCTTGGATAACAAAAAACGAGGCGGCCGTCCGCGCTGGGACATGCCGCCTCGTTGTCGTTTCGTAGAAACCCTGGTTTTCCTTACCCACTCCGGCTCCGCAGCACTCCGTTGCATTGCCATTTCACGATCGTTGCAAAACGGGATTCAATCTCGCGTGATTCCCGCGTGTGCAAGATCACGACTCGTCTTCGTCGCTGTCGCCATTCTCGTCGCCATCACCGTAGACATCGTTGAAATCTTCTTGGTCGAGAAACTGAATCCCCACCACTTCGGAGTTATTCGACGCGGCGATAGCGTTAATACGATCATTCATCGCCACCAATTCCGCTTCGTTATTCTTGCCTTCGATGAACAAGCACAACCCGTAATTGCCATCTTCGTCAGGTTCGTCGTAGCTTTCGATCGTGCCTAATTTCTCGTTATCCAATGCCACCGTCAACGCATCCAAATCGTCCTTGGCAGTACAGAACAACAAGAACAACCAGGGCAAGTCGCTATCGACTTCTAAGCCCGATTCGGTGAAGTGTTGCAATCGCAACTGGGCATCTTCGATCGGCATCCAGTCAAAAAAGTCATCTTCGTCGATCGGGTCAAAGGCGGTCACATCGGCGAGCATCAAACCGAACTCCTTCGCCAAGGCATCGACTTCATCGGCACATGCCTTCACTTGCTCGGGGGTCAACGCTTCACAGCGATGCAGCGACAACATGGGGCCGCTCATCGTGGAGTTCCCCTCGTCATCGACGTGCTCGACCTCTTCTTCAATATCAAACCCGTAGCTCTCTGGGACCCGTTCACCGATTTTTTCAAGCAGCGCTATATCGGTGCTCTCAATTCCAAAAACCCACTCCAGCGGCTCGTCGGTTTTATAGTCAAGATTGTTGACCATGTGATCAAACAGCTCATTGATCTGAGCGTGGAAGTCATTACTCGATTCGTTCATCTTTGCCGCAGTTGTAATTGGGTAAAAGCCATCTGGCAGTTGTATTTTCGCGTAGCATAACAGACGTACCCAAATTCGGGAGCGGACGAAAAGGCTCAATTCGGGCATTGTTTCGCTCACCTAGGGGCGATCGATTTCCGCTGGATCCAATGACCGACGCGTTCGTCCTACCGCATTAAATTTCGCCGCCGCGAATCGAAGCGTGAATGGTTAAATGGGACGCCAAACAGCGCGACTCGAGGGAGAATTGCCCCCGTTCACGATCACTCTCCCGCTGGCTTGCCAGTGAGCGTTTCCCCCCAAGATCGGAGTCTCGTTGCCGCCCGTTTTCCTGGCAAAGGGGGCAAGCTTTCCTTTTTCGGCCCCCATGGCGCTTGAAGTTGAATTTCCTGGTATTCTGTTATCACCAATAGGCGGATGCTTTCGTCGCCAAACCACTCCACGATTGACTACCTCTTCAGCGAAGGATGTTGCATGTCCGCAGACGCCGCGGCAAATCAAAACGGGATCAGCGAGGCAGACTCGAAGCTGTTACATGACGCTCGCAAGCGGATTATCGAGCAGTTGGGCAAAATCATCGTGGGCCAGGAAATCGTCATCGACGAGATCATGATCTGCCTGTTCAGCCGTGGTCACTGCATGCTCGAAGGGGTACCGGGGCTGGCCAAGACGTTGATGATCAGCACGTTGGCCCAAACGTTGGACCTGTCCTTCAGCCGCATTCAATTCACCCCCGACTTGATGCCCGCCGATGTGACAGGAACGGAGATCATCGAAGAGGATCGGGCCAGCGGGAAACGCGACTTCCGATTTATGGAAGGGCCGCTGTTTGCCAATGTCGTGTTGGCGGATGAAATCAACCGCACCCCACCCAAAACGCAGGCCGCATTGCTCGAAGCGATGCAGGAGCGGCAAGTCACGGTGGGGCGTCATCGCCACGTCTTATCCGATCCGTTTTTTGTGTTGGCGACTCAGAACCCGATTGAACAAGAGGGAACCTATCCGCTTCCCGAAGCCCAACAAGATCGCTTCATGTTCAAGGTCTTTGTGGAATACCCCAGCTTCGACGAAGAATTCGAAGTAGCGCGTCGCACGACGGGCAAGGCTGCTGAAAAGGTCGAAGCGGTGTTGGGAGCCGAAGAGATTCTGCGACTGCAAGAACTGGTTCGCCAAGTCCCTGTCAGCGACCATGTCGTTCGCTACGCCCTTTCGCTGGTCCGGCAAACCCGCGTCGGAGGCGACGGCGTCCCCGACTTTGTCGATGAATTGGTCGGTTGGGGAGCGGGTCCACGGGCAGTTCAGTTCCTGATTCTCGGTGGCAAGGCACGGGCACTTTTACAAGGACGTTTTCATGTGCAAATCGAAGACATTCAATACTTGGCCAAACCGGTGCTCCGGCACCGCATGGTCGTCAATTTTGCTGCCGAAAGCGACGGCGTGACCAGTGACGACGTGATTGAACGGATTATTGCCGCGACGCCAACGACCGAGGATGAACTTTCCCGCGATGCCCGCTTCCAAAAAATATTTGCGTCCTGAGGTTACCGCCCGCATTCGTCGTCTGGAGTTGTCGGCGAGGCGAGTGGTCGAAGGATTTTTGTCGGGAATGCATCGGAGTCCCTACTTTGGGCAATCGATCGAATTCCTGCAGCACCGCCAATACACTCGAGGCGACGAGATTCGTCACATCGATTGGAAGGTGTATGCACGTCAAGATCGTTTGCACATCAAGCAATACGAAGAGGAAACGAATCTTCGCTTGACGCTGTTGGTCGATCGCTCCGCTAGCATGGCGTACGGTGATGGCGACTCGAATAAATTTGATTATTCAGCATCGATTGCCGCATCACTTGCCTATCTGGCGTTGCGGCAAAAGGACGCGACCGGACTCGTCACGTTTGATACCAAGGTGCGGGCGACCGTGCCGGCGAAAAGTAATCAACAACAATTGACGCGAATCCTCTCGATGCTCGATTCGGTCGGCGCCGACGGACGCACCGACTTGTCCGCAGTCGTGAAGGAGATTTCGCAAAGCATTCCACGCCGTGGGTTGGTCGTGATCATTTCTGACTTGCTCGGCGTCGACTCATTGTTGGAAGGGTTGCGAATGCTTCGCCAACGTGGCCATGACGTGGCGATGTTCCATATTTTACACGATCATGAAATGGATTTTGAATTTAGCGGCGCCACGCGATTCGAAGGACTCGAAAGCGATGACTTTCTCAATTGCAACCCTCGCGCTTTGCGAGAAGGTTATCTCGAAGCGTTGCAAACGTTCTTGAGCCAAACCAAAAAAGCGTGCGGGCGATTGTCGATCGATTATTTACAGGTTCGCACCAGCGAACCGTTGGACGCCGTGCTCGCCAAGTTCCTCGCCGCGCGCCAATCGCTCCCTAAACTGAAACGCTAGTCACCGCGGGCCTTCGCTCGGCTACCGCTTCCATCATTTCAACCTCACCTTATTCACGTTAAACTTCCCTTGTTTCTCTACCCCGCATTAACGATCGGCTTCTTGTTCGTCGCCGTGCCCTTGTTGGTCCATTTGATCAACATGCTTCGGCACCGACGACAAAAGTGGGCCGCCATGGACTTTTTGCTCGCGAGTTACCGCAAGCAGAAAAAGTGGATTCGCTTGCGCCAACTGCTGTTATTGTTGGCTCGTTTGGCGGTGGCCACGGTCTTGATTGCGATGTTATGCGGATGGACCGGCGGCGGACAAATGCTCGGCGTGCTGGGCGGAACCACCACCCATCACGTCGTCGTGTTGGACGACAGCTACTCGATGGGAGATTCGAGCGGCGGTTCGCTCGCCTATGCGAGGGCCTTGCAATCACTGCAAGATCTGACGCGGCGTTTGGCAACCGATGACGGCAACCATCAATTGACCGTGATGCGATCGAGTCGGGCGGCGCTGACCGTCCGTGGAGGAAGCGAATCGGGTGATTCCGCAGCCGATTTGTCCGCTCAAACGATCACCTCCGATTCACGCTTAATCAGCCGCGTGATGTCGACGGACGCCTCGTCGTTGCTGACCGACCTGGTTCCCGCCTTGGATTTGGCGAGCAAATTGATCCAATCGACTCCCGCGGACCAGAAAGTTTTGTATATCGCCAGCGACTTTCGCGACCGTGATTGGGCAGCGCCGCAACGCTTGGCCGAATCGATGCGAGCGATCTCAGCGGACGATGTCTCGATCCGCTTGATCGATTGTGCCGCCGTGGAAGCAGCGAATCTAGCGGTCACCGATCTCTCACCGGTACAAGACGTCTGGGTCGCTGGCGTGCCGGTGGTGATCCATGCCACCGTTCGCAATTACGGTTCCAACAACGTCAACAACGTCTCGCTCGACGCACGCGTTTACCACTATCCAAGCGACATTCCTCAGCCCGATCCGACCTTGGTGACCAGCGGGCGGGTCGAACCGCTTCCAACACGCGTGATCGAATCGATCCCGGCGGGCGAAGAGGTCACGGTGACCTTCCAAGTCTTTATTGCCGAACAGGGAACCCACGCGATCGAAGTGTCGCTACCGGATGACGCTCTCTCGATCGACAATACACGCACCTGTTCCCTGCCACTCTCAGATGCAGAAAAGGTGTTGATCGTGGATGGCGATCCCGACGCGCGCGGTGCGTACCATGTCGCGTCAGTACTCGATCCAGGGAGCCAGGTTCGGATCGGAGCCATTCCCGATGTCCAGCCTCCTTCGTTTTTAAGATCGGCAACGCTGGAAACCTTCGCCGCCTATCGCGCCGTGTACTTGATTAACTTACCCGAGATCAATGAAAACGTCGCCGATGCATTGGATCGTTACGTGCGACGCGGCGGCGGGGTGGCTTGGTTCTTGGGCGACGACGTCAATCGTGATTCGTACAATCGCAATTTACTTTCCAACGGACGACGACTGTTGCCGATGCCGTTAGGAGAGTCCGCGCCGGTGGCCCATGCGAGCGGCGACGCGTCGGCCGATGTGGTCTTTGGGGACGCTCCGGAGCTTCTCGCGCCGCTGAAAGCGGGCGGAGACGCGGCATTGTCGCTGATCGGTTTGACGCGTACATGGACGCTCCAGTCACCGGCGATGGCGGAGGAGCTTGATCCCAATGGCCCGCGTGTAAAAACCGTCTTAAAGCGTCGTGACGGCAATCCCTTTGTGACTCAGCACGATGTCGATCGAGGTCGCGTGATCACCGTGCTCAGCGGAATTGATGGGCAATGGACCAATTGGCCGGGGGATCCCACTTTTGTGGTGTTCCTGTTGCAGGCCAATGCGGATTTATGGAGTGGTGCAGCCCCTGCGACGCATCGCTTTATCGATGATCCCGTCGAGCGAATCCTAGCCCTGGATCAATACGCTCCCGAAGCAACCTACTTGCCTGCGACCGAGTCCCCTCCGCGAGTGCCGATCGAATTGGTCGCCGAACCGATCGCTGACGGTGACAACGCCGGCGTGCTCGCACGCGTGGCTTTGGATCCGATGGAGATGGTGATTGCGGATGAGGCGAGCGTGAACGATGTGTTGAACCCCGGTATTTCCGAGTGGGCGATCACCCAGACCGATGGACGTGTCAAAATCGTCCCCGTGGCGTCCGTGATTCGAACGGGCGAAGGAAACTTAAAACGCACCGACCCCGCAATCATCCAACAAGGATTGTTGCCAGTGGAAGTCAAATTTTTGAGCAGTGAAGCATGGAACGCCGAGAATCAAACGGCCGGCAGTTCGACGTTGACGTTGTTCTTGCTGGGATTATTGATCACGCTGCTGGCGGCCGAACAAGCCCTTGCCTACTGGGCTAGCTATCACACGGCATCCCCCTCAACGACCGACGGCAAACGTGCGGCCAGTCATCTCGGAGCCTTTTCGTTGCGAGCTGCCAGATGAATGAAACGCTAAATCCAAACGTGAATGAAACTCTCACTTCCGCGGTGACGGACTCCGTCAATCGCGACACTCAGCACGTGGTTTACGAATTCGCCCGAGCGGCCACCTTGGAAGGTTGGTGGTCGTGGGCGTTGTTGATCGGTGCGCTCGCCGCGATCCTGTTTGTTTGTATCCGTCTTTATCGTCGCGATACAAACGCCTTGGCCGTGATCACCGGGCGAACGTTGATCGGATTGCGATTGGTCACGATCGCAGCCCTGATTTTTTTCTTCTTTGATCTCCATCGCCGCACCGAACGGATGGTCACTCGGCCGAGTGAAGTGGCGATTTTGGTCGACACCAGCCAGAGCATGTCGTTGCCGGCCGGATCGTTGGCAAGCACCGAGAGTCGCTCCGAGCGGGTGGCGAGTTTGCTTGGAAAAACGGATCTGCTGAAACGACTCGAAGGCGAACATCGCGTCAGTGTTTATGCATTTGACCAAACCAGCGAACCGAAATTATTGGAATCGCGTGGAGGACTCTCCGCTACGAATTCCGATCCCTCCGAAAAGGACCTTGCGCAGCCGGGGATCTCGAAATGGGCAGTCGGAGGCGTGCTACTGATTGGTTTAGGAACCGTCTTTTCGATCTTGTCGCTGCTATTCGGAGTTGCCGGACGGGTCGAGCCGATCGGTTGGTGCGTCGGCGGCGCGGCACTCTCGCTGGCGCTGGGAATCGTATGCCTTGGCGGCGTCTACGCGATCGAGACCCAGTACAGTTTGGCACAAATACTCGGTCGAGAGCCAAGTCCGGCGGACCCCGGTTTAGAGCGAGACCCTGTGGACGAGGAAACCGACGAATCGGCAACCCCGCTTCGCGTTTCCGATTGGAGCAAAGAGATTGCGGCGACCGGCACCCAAAGTCGCATCGGCGACGCCCTGCGAAGCGTCTTGGCCGACCACGATGCTTCCACGCTCGCCGGCGTGGTTTTGCTCAGTGATGGCCAAAATAACGGCGGCGCGGGCATGACCTCGGCGATCGCCACGGCGACACGTAGCGAAGTTGCGGTATTCCCAGTCGGCTTGGGTAGCAGCAGTGCCCCGACCAACATTCGTGTCGTCGATTTGGATGCACCACGCCGCGTCTACCCAGGCGACAAGTTCGCGATCACGGCGATGCTACAAGCCAGCGGTGCGAGCGACTTGGAGGTCGACGTTCAATTGCTCGACAAGCTCGATGACGATGCCGGGAACGAGGAAACCAACGCGCCGGCGAACTTGGGCGAAGTCATCGATAGCCAAAAGGTCAAAGTCACCAGCGACGGAACGTTGACAGCGATCCGATTTGAAATGCAGCCCGAATCGGTCGGCCGTCGACGTTTAGCAGTCCGTGTCGTCTCGCCCGCCGAAGATCAAAACAAACGCGACGATACCAGGGACGCGCGTTACGAGGTCGTTGCCAAGAAGCTTCGCGTCTTGGCGATCGCAGGCGGCCCCACACGTGAATATCGTTTTGTCCGCAATTTACTGTTCCGTGATAAATCCATCGAGTTGGATGTCTGGTTACAAACCGGTAAACCCGGAATGAGCCAAGACGCCGATCAAGTGCTGCAAGCGTTTCCATCGCAACCCGAAGCGTTGTTTGAATACGATACGATCATGGTGTTTGATCCCGATTGGACCGCGATCCCAGCGGAATCATTGGATTTGATGGATCGTTGGATCAGCCAACAAGCGGGCGGATTAATCATTGTCGCAGGCCCGGTCTACCATCCTCAATGGACCCGTTTGCGAACCGACCCGCGGGTCAGCCGAATCTCGGGCTTCTTTCCCGTCAACCTCTCCACTCGCGGTGCGTTGCTAAGCGGCGGACGCCAAGGTGGCGACAATCCGTGGCCTCTGGAATTCACCGCCGAAGCGCGTCGCGCGGAGTTCCTTTGGATCGCCGAAGATGCCAAGGAAAGCTTCGAGATTTGGCAACAATTTGGTGGTGTCTATGATTTTGTGGGCGTCAAAAGTGCCAAGCCCGGCGCCAAGGTGTATGCGAATTTCTCGGATCCCACGACCGAAATCGGGGGTACAAAACCGGTCTATTTAGCGTCTCACTTTTATGGTGCCGGTCGGGTCTACTTCCAAGGCAGCGGCGAAATATGGCGTTTGCGTGGCGAGAGTGATGCCTATTTCGATAGCTACTACACCAAGCTCGTGCGGTGGGTCAGCGAAGGGCGGTTGATGCGTGACAGCACGCGAGGCGTGTTGTTGGTCGATTCCGCACGCGCGATGGTGGGCGAGACGATCACGGTCCGCGCCATCTTGACCGACGATCAATTTGAACCGCTGAACGTTCCCGAAGTTTCCGCCAAACTACTGGCACCGAGCGGCCGAATCGACGACATCCAATTGTTACCACTCAAAGGCGAACCGCGACCGGGAACCTATGGCGGTCGGTTTGTGGTCCGCGAGGCGGGCAGCTATGAATTACGACTGACACTCGGCGATGCATTGGAGGAACAAGTGCTGCGGCAAAGCGTCCAAGTCCGCTTGCCCACCGTCGAACTCGAACGACCGCGACGCAACGACGACGAACTGAAACAACTCGCCGACGTGACCGGTGGAACTTATTCTCCGATGTCGGAAGAAACCAGTCTCGAATCGCTCTCGGGGTCACTTGTTTCGTTTTTAAAACCGCAACCTCAAACCACCGTATTGCCAGGAACGCCGGACATCGATTTCAACCGTCGTCGCAACATCGTGCTGATGTGGCTGATCGCGACCATGTTGACGATGGAATGGGTAACCCGGCGATTGCACCGATTGGCTTAGATGGGAACACCACTTTCACTTGACCCGAAACTTCGACGTCTGATCGATTCGCTACGCCAGCGGATTCGTCGGTATGTCATCGTGGATTCGCTGCTGGCGATTGCCGCGGTGGTGTTAGCCGCGTTCTGGCTCGGGCTAGCGTTGGATTACGGGCCGGTGTTGTTAGGCGGCACCGAAATGCCGCCACTGGCGCGTTTGATTCTGTTGCTGGTCGTTGCCGTGACCGTGCTGATGATGGTCGCTCGTTTGTTGATCGGACGCTTGCGTCGTCCGTTGCCCGATGACAGTTTGGCCTTGCTCGTCGAACGCCAACATCCGCACCTGGGCGGCCGCTTGGTGACGACCGTCCAACTCAATCGTAGCGACCGAGACAACGACTCCCATGCCCCGGAATTGTTAAAGCGAGTCCATCTCGAAGCGACCGCGGCGATTGACCAAGTTGACACCACCCGCATTTTCACGTGGCAACCGATCCTGCGAAAAACGATGTTCGTGGCCCCGATGTTGCTTGCGGCGCTGGCGTTGTTGCTGCTCAACCCGACGGCCTTTGCCCGCGCCACCACTCGTTTGACGCTGTTATCCAATGATCCTTGGCCACGCCGTGCCACGCTTGACATGGTCGGCATTGAGTTGCCGGTCATCTCGGCCACCGACGAAGAAGCATTGGCGCCGACGTTGGTCGAGTTTGAAGAAAAGGTGATCCAGCTTCCGCGCGGTAGCAGCGGCACCTTGCGAATTCGGGCCCTGGCCGAAGCAGCCGAAGTCCCGGTCGTGTGCACCGTTTACTATCGCAGCGACGATGGAACGCGTGGGCAATCGAATATGCGACGCATTGGACGCGTGGTCGATGGATATCAATCGTTTGTACTCGATGGCCCGCCGTTGGCCGGACTCAGCGATTCGATGACGCTCAGTGTCCGAGGTCTTGATGCTCGACTAGACGATTTTCGGATCGAAGCGGTTACGCCTCCGGCGATCACCCGCATGAATGTCTCGGTCCGTTATCCCGAATACCTACGCCCCGAAGCCCCCTCGGAATTTGATCTCCGCACCGACTACCAAGCGGGCTTGCGGTTACGCGAGGGCAGCGAAGTCGTATTGACGGCGACCAGCAGCGTCCCGTTGGGCGATACCGAAGTCGTGCTGCGGACCGACTCGGGCGAATTCGAGCGCGCCCAATGGATCCCCAGTGAAGATCGGCGCGAAGGACAAATCGTGCTCAACGACTTCACCCGCTCGACCGCCGTTCGCATTGTCCCGCGAGATCAACAAGGCATCTCGGCCCAAGCCCCCTATCGATACTTCTTCGGCGTCGTGACGGACGAACCACCCGAACTACAGATGCGACTGCGTGGCATCGGCACCGCAGTCACTGCGATTGCCAAAATGCCAGTGGAGGTGGTTGCCAAGGACGATTATGGAATCGAGTCATTGGAGGTTTCGGTGACCCCGTTAGCCATCCGTGACCCAACCGAAACACAAGAGGCCCCAGGGGACCCGGCCTCGGATCCTGCGGGCGTCAGTATGCCGCTAAAGTGGGACCGCCAAGGGGATGCCGCCACGGAGATCGATTTGCGTGAATGGGCTGCCCAAGAACGCCTAGCGGAACTCGCCCCAGGAAGTGTGATCAATGTTTTTGCTGAGGCCCGCGATGGCTACGACCTTGGCAAATCTCACCTAACTCGTAGTGAATTGTTCCGTCTCGAAATCGTGACCCCTGAAAAATTGTTAGCGTTATTGGAACGGCGTGAATTGGCACTTCGGGGACGTTTGGAACAAACGATTGATGAAACAAGAAATCTGCGTGACACGCTCGATCGGTTGCGCCGCATCGGATTCGAGGAAGTGACCGACGCGGTCGGCGAAGAGGCCGATGACACGCGAACCACGCAAGTTCGTTTGCTGCGAGTCCAACAAACCGGGCTGCAAGCAAACAAAACAAGCGAAGAGTTATCGGGAATCGCAGCGTCGCTGGACGATTTGTTGCAAGAGATGATCAACAATCGAGTCGATTCGGTGGATCGTCGCGAACGGATTGGCGAAGGGGTGCGTGACCCGCTGAAAAACATCGTTTCCGGACCACTGCAGCGTTTGAAAGACCAAATTCACGGCATCGAACAGAGCATGGAAGTGACGCAGGAGGCTGCTCGAAAAACGGGCGAAGCGGTGCAAACGGCGGAGGATGTTTTGCTGCAATTGACCGCCGTACTGGAAAAAATGCTTGATTTAGAGAGCTATAATGAAATCCTTGACATGGTGCGTGAATTGATCGAGGACCAAGACGAGCTATTGGAAGAAACGAAGGCGGAACAGAAAAAACGCGTCTTGGATTTGTTTAAGTAGCAAGTCCATCCGAGGGCGGAGATTGCATCCCAACGACTCAAAATGTCTTGACCGCTTGACCAACAAAGCGTTGCCCATTTTGAATGAGGTACGGAATCAAAATCCCCCGACGCGTCCGTCGTGAAGTTGCGTTATTGCAGTTTCCCCCAACAAATCATAACCCGACGCGTAAGCGTGGGACCGAGTCGAGAGTGAATTCCTCGCTCACGCTGCGGGTTATGAAACAAGGTGCTGCGCCACAATCATAATGAGTTAACCATGATCCCAACCAAGACTCTCACCTCCTTCGCAATCGCGTTCTCCTTGGGATTGCTGTTCGGTGGCGATGCTTTTGCCCAAGAGTCGAATCTTCCCGAACGCCAAACGGGAGTCGCGACGCGCTACGAGCGGCTCGAAGAATTGTTGCTGCGGTTGGCGGAAATTGAGGGTGCCGAAAATCCCGAGCGGGCTGCTCTGTTGCGCCGCGCCGCGCGGCAATCACGCGATCAATTCGTCTTAAGCCAATTAAAGGATGCCACCGAAGCGCTTCGCAGCCAACGCTTTCAAGAAGCAGTTGACAAACAAAAAGGAGCCTCCGAGGGACTCCAAGGATTGTTGCAACTGTTGATGAGCGAGGACCGCTCCAAACGCATTCGGGATGAAAAGGAACGCATTGCCAATTTGATCAAGGATCTCAAACGAGTCGAACGGTCCGAACGAAGTACGCGTGCACGAAATGAGAATGGTGCCGATTTGAAGGAGGTCCAAGCCGAACAAGAGGCGATCACCAAGCGAAGTGAAGCTCTCCGAGCCGAGTTGTCCGACCAGGACGCCGAAGATTCATCGGCAGAGGAAAAAGGCGACGACGGATCGGACGACAAGCAGGACCAAGGCGAGAAGAAACCAACCGAGCCGGGCGAAAAATCGGATTCGCCCCAGGACTCAAAGGATCCGAAATCGGGTGACGCCAAATCGGACGATGGCAAGTCCGCGAAAGGGGACAACATGGACCCCCAGGATCCGAGTGAGCAAAAGTCGGGCGATTCCGGGGATCCATCCGAGAACAAACCGAGCGACTCCGAAGCCCCCAAACCATCGGATGCCAAACCATCGGACTCAAAGCCGTCGGATTCCAAACCCAGTGGCGATCCATTGCAGTCGCCCCCCAGTGGCGAATCGCCACCGGAGTCATCCGCTTCGCCCCAGGATCAAGCTCCGTCGCCACAAAGTCCTCAGCAACAAGCCGAACAGCAGTTGCAAGAGGCGATCGAGAAGATGAAGGAAGCGGAGCAAGAACTCGAACAAAACAAACGTGCCGACGCGACGGAGAAGCAACGCGAAGCGGAAGACAATTTACGCGAAGCGATCGATCGCCTCGAGCGCATTTTGCGTCAATTGCGTGAAGAAGAGATGCAGCGTGAGTTGGCGAAGCTCGAAGCACGGCTGCGACGGATGGCGGCGATGCAATCCAAGGTGCTCGATGACACGATCGCGTTGGCCGCCACGCCGCAATCCCAGCGCAATCGTCAAACGGACCTAAAAGCGGGCGATTTGGCGTTTGAAGAGAAGAAAATTACGCTCGAAGCCGATCGGGCCATGCTATTACTGCGTGAAGAAGGTTCGAGTGTCGCATTCCCCGAAGTGGTTTCGCAAATTCGTCTGGATACCACCCATGTGGCTGAAAGACTCTCCGAAACGAAGATTGACGCCGTGACGCAAGGGATCCAGCAAGACATCCTGGCAGCGCTCGAGGAGATGATTGCCGCCACTCAGAAGGCCCAACGCGATCTTGAAAAGAAGCAACAGCAACAGCAGGGACAGCCCCAACAGGGGGGAAAACAGGAGCAACCGCTCGTCGAAGCCCTAGCCGAATTGAAATTGATCCGTACGATGGAAACACGGATTAAAACGAGCACGTCCCGCTATGCGGACCTGCTAGAATTAAACGAATCAACGGCAGAGGAGACATTGCCATTGCTTCAAGACTTGTCCGAACGTCAAAATCGACTGTATCAAATCACTCGTGACTTGGTGCTCAAACGCAATCAATAACCTGCGAGGATGTCTGTGGTTTCACCCAACACGTCTCGACCAGCTCTCCCTTCCGCTGCGTCGGGTCCTTTGCGCCCCAGTGCGGTGGGGGCTCAATCAGCTCGCCAAACCACGGTCCATCGCGGGATCCTCGCCCTCTTTGTTTGGTGCTCGATGGCGGTTGCCGCTACGGTCGCATGCGGCGCGGATGTGTTGGAGCGGCGTGCGAGTTGGCAGGCCTATAACGTCGAAACGATGTCGCGAATGCTGCGTTCCTCGCTCGACGAACTGGGGACGGTTCCCGAGCGGATGGACCAAGCTTCGGACGAATTCATCTCGGCAATCGAAAAAGAGGACACCGATCCCCTCGACGCGTTGGTGGCAACGATTCGCGTCATCGTCCCTTCGGTCGAGAAATTGGTTAGCTCCACGCAAAAGAGCCTGGATAGTTTGGCTGCAGCCGGCGCCAGCATCGATCCCAATACGTCGGCTTACGGCGAAATTGAATCGCTGCCCAAAACGATGCGGATGAGCGTCCGCACATGGTTGGGACGCGAGCTAGTACGCAATCGGCTCTACGACGAAGCGCTGCCCGTGATTGCCGAAGTCGACCCTACCGAATCGATCGATCCTGCGGCGGTCCTTTTCTACCGCGGTGCCTGCTATCACGCGATGCTGATGAAGAAGGAAGCGTTGGCGGATCTACGACGTCTACTCGAAAACGAAGACGATTGTCCCGTCCGGTTTTCTCGCACCGCTACCATGATGGTGGCCGACATCAAACCGCTCAAAGAAGATTCCCTGGACGAGATTTCTCGGATTATGACCGATGTGACGCGGCGTTTGGATCTAGGCCGCAGCGACGAGGAAGTCAAAAAACGAGAACAAGAGATCATCGACAAGTTGACCAAACTGATCGATAAAATCGAAGAGCAACAACAACAGCAACAACAATCCAGCAGTGGTCAGGGAGGCCAAGGTGGCCAAGGCGCGCCGATGAACGACAGCCAAGCGGGAGGCGCCAGCGGCAAAGGGGATGTCGACCCCAAGAAGATGAAGGATCGCGATGGCTGGGGGAACTTGCCACCGGCCGAACGCAACGAGGCGCTGCAACAGATCAGTCGCGATTTGCCCACCCATTACCGCGAAGCCATCGAAGCTTATTTCCGAAAGCTTGCGACCGAGGGGCAATGAGCCCGATGGACGACGTTTGAGCCCGAGGGACGACGTTTGAGCCATCAATCCACCGGCTCGCTTCTCTTTACGCCAACGGCGGTAAACCACCTCGTGCTGCCGTCCAGTTTAGGCATTGGGGTTGAAGCGTTTTGACGCTGCACGAGCGCATTTGTAATTTTGATGTAGCTACCGTCGCCAGACGGTGGACCGCGTTCTGGCGAACGCAGCTACGGCTTGAATCCCACGCCATCTGTCACATTGCTCGAGTGAACAATTCCAGCGCACGCACAAGCGATTGCCTTGCGAGCCAAAGCGCCGGGCTGCCGCCCGACTTAAAACTTCCAACGGTATTCCATCCGAGTCCCGTACACGTCCGTTAGCTCGCCTCGCCATCCATACATCACGTCAAAACGTAACAACGTGGCGTTGCTCAACGGGACCTGGTAACGCGTTCCAGCAGCAAATTGGTCATCGGGAACCGCCGGGTTACCATTGCCATGCGGTGTCACGTAGGCCAACTCGAGCAGCCACTGGTGCCCAAAATCATCCGCGATCAAATCCACGCCCACGGCACCTCCGGCGGTGTCCGCCGCGGTGGGGTCGAGCGTGGCGAAACCGTTCAGCCCATCCGATTCGAAGTTGATCCCGGTGTTCCGCAAAATGCCTCCCGATCCGGCGGCCCGGGCGACCGATTGCGGTCGATCCCAACCATAGAAAAAGTTGGCATACGGCACGACCGTCAACGGCTTCGCCGTGATCCAACTGTTTTCGACCAATAGCAATCCACCATCGGCCGTCCGTTGATCCTTGTCGAGATCTTGGCCGCTATTGACGATCACGCGAACGCTGTTGCTGATCCGATCGAGATAGCGACGCGTGAAGCTTGCGGTGATGTTGTGATAGCTCCGCTCGCTCGCGTTGCGATCGCGAACGTACGCGTAGCCGGTTTCGATATAGCCACCATAAGCATCGATAAACCAAGCGGTGCCAAAGGCTTGAGCGGCGTGCTCGTCGCTGCCGAACGCAGCGCTGTTCAATTGATCCACCACCGCAAAGAACGTTGCATCGTAGTTGGCCCAATTGAGCAACCGACTGTGGCGCGCGGGCAAGGCGAATGCGGCCCCCGTCACGGCGTCTTCCATCCAAATGCCATTTTGGAATAACAACGGCACCAATCCGATCGTGAACGGCAACTCGAAGGGAGAGGTCCGCGATTGCGAAGCGCCCATCAATACGCCGAGATCCCCTTCATAAAAGCCGGTCACGGGGGTCAGATCGAATTCGCTGCGATACTTGATATCGTCGCCCACCTTTTCCCAGCGGGTGAATTGATTGTTGTTATCGAGCGGACCGACGAAACCGTGAAAGCGGTCGGTATCGGTCAATTGCAAGTCGAGATCAAGATTCAACCGACTGGCCCAATTATCGGTACGCCCCTGGGCATTCCGCCCTCCGGCGACCCCGGTTCGATAATCACCGTACATATAAAACTTGGGACGAACGAGATTCGTCGGCCCGAACCAATCGATTCCTTTGGGGGTGATGCCATCGCCGTACCACTCTCGGCCCCATTGGATCAACGGATACTGAGTCGCCACATCATGCTTGGCGTCATAGGCCCATTGCTCTCGTTGGCCATCATGGATCATCGACGCGTTAGGAATCGGCGTTGGCGAAAAGTCGTCCGCATAGTGAGCGGAGAAGTCCCGCGAAAAATCGCCCTCCGTCTCGACACTTGGATCGAGCGAGCTGCGACCGGCAAACAACGGCGTATCGAGCCCCGCATTCGGATGCGAACGAAGGATCGGATCGGGAAAATTCAAGCGACCTGCGGAGGCGAGCGTGTCGCTCGGCATTTCTGCTCCGGACAGCGTGTTTTCAACGAGCGGGTTCAGCGAAGCGGCGAGATCCCGCGAATGTTGCGGCCATGCTTGCTGAGTCAGCGACTCGAGCGATTGGTAAAACCGCTGCGTATCCAATCCCGTCACAGGCCGCGCCGGTTTGTATTGAGGAACCTCGCTCAACAAACTCGTCGCCCCAGGCGGATCCACCGCTTGCGCGGCAAACAACTGCAGTGGCGGATCCTCCACCACGGCAACCGACGGAACCTCGTGATCCGACGTCATCTCTGCAGATGCCATCTCCGCAGGCGCCATCTCCGCAGAAGCCACCGTTGTTGTCGAATTGACCTTTGGCAAACGCGCGGGTGCCTTGACCGCAGGCACCGAGGACTTGACCGCAGGTAACCGAGTCGGAGTTTGCGAATCCCCCCCCTCGGCAGATCCGACCATGATTCCCAGCGTTAGGACACCTACAAGCGTTCGGCGCGCCATCGATTTCAACCTCGCGACGTCTCCCTGAGGGAAGCGACGTGAAGGTGTCCGAAGTGCAGCGTCAAGCCGTCTCGGTCCGAAATCGACGATATTACTTGCTTGCGTCACGAGAACTATTTCCACTAGGAAATCACGGTTTCAGAAACGAGATCCGGCATCGCTATCGAACGATGAAGGTATGGCTACGGGTTCTTAAATCCAGCATGTTTTCATTCATTCGGCGAATCATGTCTGGCGTACTGTGGATTTGACGCATGAAGTAATTCGGCTCCATGCGACTACGCATCCGGACGCTCAACCGATAGGGACCTTTTTTCTGGATCACGGACGCCGGGATATGGTATTTCGGCGTGCGGTGATCCAGCGGTGCGATCGAGTGCGCTTCCATACGGATCAACGGTGGATGATTCAGGACGCTCACGGGCACGGCACCCGGTCGCAAAAACGGAATCGGATCGACGCTGAAATTTACCGGCAATGCCACTTCGCGATCGGTACCACGCACATTGTTGATCAAGAACTTGGTTTGCAAATTAAACAGATCTTTGTCGCGAGGCACGCGTCCTTGGGCCACATCGACGGAGTTCATATCCGCGAGGTCCCCCATCGAATCCAAGTAACCGCTCTCCCACACACGGCGTCCGTCGGGATCGATCAAGGCGACATTCAGCCATAATTGTGGCTGCGCCCCAAGCGATCCGGTGGGCAAGTTATGCCCCTCGCTCGTGTTCGAAACTTGGTAGGCAATTTTTAGCGGTGTCCCCGAGCGTGGCTCGCTCAAAAAGAAAGGTCCTTTGACGTCGACGCCCGCTTCAAGGGTGATCACCGCAGAAGATCGTTTTTCATCAATCTTCTGCTGATTGGCCGCGATAATCCGCCGCGCATCTCGACGGTCATCGGTGTTATCCCAAGGGGCTGGAAAATGCATATCCGGCGTAACGGACTGCTCAAACTCGTCGGTTCCCCAACCGGCTCGATAATCAAAATCGAGCCATTGTCGCGGCGTAAACTGCTTGGCCTTGGGGTTGTGCGGGAACACGCCTGGATGAGCGATCGAGTAGCCTGGTCCCCAAAATGTATGATTGGAGTGCTTCTTTACTTCACCAAACGGCTTCTCGTTGATTACCGCGGCATGACAATATTCGTAGCCGTCCGGTTTGCCCGGCACCGCCCCCATGTGACAATCTTGGCAACTGATCCCCTTGGCCGCCGCAGGGCCGTGGCGGTACTGGGCATGCACGATTTCCAATCCAATCCCAGGATGAACGGCCACTTGATGACACGACACACAGAGGTCGCTTTTCGTGAGCGGTTCGTAGAAGAAACTGCCCGAGTGCATCGCTTGTCCGGGGCCAGTTTGATGGGGCGACGTTTTCAGTTTTAATTCATCTGCCTTGGCCACCGCCTCAGCCACACCCGTTCCACAGGAACCGCCGCCGACGGGTTGATGAATGTCGCCCGGTTCGATGCGACGATCTCCGTTGCTGCCACGCCAATAGTGTTCGTTCACACGATGGCATGAGATGCACGTCACCCCTTCACGCACGACCGGCGGCATATCCAACACACTCGTCGTGCGAGGAATCTCCAATTGGGTTGCGACCGGAGAATGGCATCGCATGCAAAACGAACCCACCGTGCCCTGGGTATACTCTTGCATCACTTGCTCAAAACGCTGGAACATCGGCGAGATCACCGCATAGGCATGGCTGCTAACGCTCCACTCGTCGTAGTGCTTGGGGTGGCAACTACGGCATGTTTCGGCGGACGGGTAACAATTCTCGGTCCACAGTGCCTCGTGAGGATCCTTCGCCGGAGACGCTTCGGGTTTGGCAAGCTCTGGCTTCGGTCCAAGATAGTCCAGCGGATCCGACGGCATCGCCCCCTCGGACAACAGACCATCGGCCATCGGATCTCCACCGAGCAGATCATCTCCACCGAGCAGGTCATCCCCACCGAGTAAGTCATCCGCGATCAGCAAATCGTCACCGCCGAGTAGGTCGTCGTCGCCTCGCGGTCGTTGAAGTTTGCCTTCGTTCGCCAGCCGATCACTTTGAGCCGCGGCAATCCGAACGGGCCGAGCCAACTGCAAACGGGACGAATCATCCGCCGACAGGGAAAGCCACGTAATCGTCGCGAAGCCCGCACAAATCAGTGGGATTGCGATTTGACGCATGGGACAAAAGTCTTGAGTTGGAGCCAATCGGACAAGATGCACGCCGTGCAAAAGCACAGCCCCGTTGTGTTGTCCATCGACACGATTCCATCGTTACGACACCCCCAATAGGTTTTTGCGGAGCAGCTAACCTAATCGTCAAGGTTTAACATCGCGTCCATCGTCGCCTGGCGTTCTGGCGCATCCTCGTCATTTGCACTCTCGCCCGGACGGCGGCGTGGCAACGACTGGCGTCAGTTTTTCTCGACTGTCCGCCCCCGAGGCAATCATCGGCTTGGCAAGCGTCGGTTTGGCAAGCGTCGGCTTGGCGATCAACGGTCTTGCCGGATCACCGCAAAAGCATCGATTGTCCCGGTACAATCCCTAAAAAGTGCATCCTTCCCCTCATCCCTCTCGCTTTCTTGATTCTCACAACGAAAGCGTTCGTGGGGCGTCAAGTTTTCGAGTATGGTTTGCTGGAGAGTCGTATCGCGGGGGGAAGCCATGTCACGACACTCCTCTTTTCTTTTATCCATTGTGCCCCATCGATGGAAAATCAAGTCGTATGTATCAGACCAATGAAGCAAGCTCCGAAGAGGAGCAATCTCAATTCTTTCGCTGCCCCATTCAGGCAGCGGATGGCAAGGCCACGATACGAATCGGATGGAAACGAATCCCCGTGACCGTTCAAGAAACGTCGATTGAAGGATTCACGTTGACCGTGCCGGCAAAGTACACGTCACGGATCCAGATTTCCGGCCCCTGGGAACTCGTCTTTGCCGACTCGCGGACGGAAGTTCACCCCCAATGGTTTTTCAACGCTCCGGACGGTAACGCTCAACTCGCCGTTCGTCGCTTGCGCGATCTCACCAAACCCGATCGGATTCCCTCGTCATGGAGGATTCCGTTCCGCGGCCCTCGCTCTAACCAAAACGACAATGCGACCATCGCCTTCGGCGGCTTGGTGCTGGCATTTATCGCTGTATTGTCGTCGTCGAGAATTGGGGAGGAACTCGGGACCGCCAAGTACCTGCAATCCGCATTTGCCTCGGTCTGTAAGGGCATTCTCGAGACACTGCGGCCTTGGATGTAACGCGTCCTTGGATGTGATGTAACGCAAATACGTCCACTGCGAGTGGGCGCGCTACGATGAACGCCGCGGGGCGAGGACGCTAGAGCCGATAGTTCATATCCCGATACCTAAGCGAGCGAATATCGAGCTTGACGCGATCCCGCGCTAACGCGTCGGGTTGTGATTTTGATTCCACAGATCAACGAAAAGCCGTAACGCTTGGTTAAGGAAGCAGCGAAGACATTCCTAGTCGTTCGGATGCCATATCCACCTCCTAGGCTGACGGCCCTGGAAACTCATTCTGAATGCTCAGTTCGGTTTCATCATCGTCTTGGTCGTAGCTGAGCACCGAATGAACATGGTAGGGGCTCAGCCGTGCTTCGCCCCCGAGTTGCACCAAGTGAATCAAGAAAGAGCAGCCGACGATTTCGGCGTCACACTTTTCCAACAACCGGCAACACGCTTCCATCGTTCCGCCGGTGGCAAGCAAGTCGTCCACGATCAAGACGCGTTGGCCCGGCTTGACCCCATCGACATGGATCTGAAGCTCATCCGTCCCATACTCCAACTCGTAAGCGAACGAGTGCATATCGAACGGTAGTTTTCCCGGTTTACGAATTGGTACAAAACCGGCTCCGAGTCGAATCGCCAGCGGTGCCGCGAAGATGAACCCACGCGCTTCGGCGGCCGCAACCACATCGATCTTGGCGTCCAAAAACGGCTCGGTTAACGCCTCGACGGCCGCAGCCAATGCTTGCGGGTCCGCCAAGATCGGCGTGATGTCGCGAAATAGAATTCCCGGTTTTGGGTAATCGGGAATGTCACGGACGAAACGGCGAAGATCCAACATGGCGACAGCTCGTGAGTTGTGAAACAAAAAGGGGATCAATACAGCCTAAAGCAGGCCGGAACCAGAAAACAGCACACTCCCGCAGGGGGCCCATGATGGATCGACACCGCAACGGTGACCAACGCCCGCGAACGGAGCCTTTCATTCGCCACCCACGTTACGTGCTGGCGGGCGGCTCGGGCTTGCCGCGGATCACGCGGATTTCATCGAGATCGAGATCTCGTAATTCCTGCTCTTTGCGTTTCAAGTCGTCATCCGCTTCGCGGGGCGTTGGACGATCTTCGCGAGGCTTGGGCAGCTCAGAGTCCGATGCAGAATCGGATTTGATATCATCGGTATCTGGTTCAGGACGATCTTTTTGGCTCCTCAACGCACGCTCTTTTTCATCGGGGCTGAGTGGCAAATCGCGGCTCACCAATTCCGATGCACGGACTCCAGCCGGGTCAAACAGACTTCCGACACGCCCCTCGTCGCGGCGCGTCCGCTGCCATACCCCTCCGTACGCTGGATAGGCGAGGTCTTCACAATCGCCACAGATTCGGCATCCTGTCGCCGGAGCGAGTCCAACCAAAATGCCCAACAACAATAGCGTCTTTGTGACAGAGGCAATCATCGTGGAGTAGTCCATCACTCGAGATCCAATCCAGAAGTCCAACGCGCAAACAGAAAACCGATAGCCAACCGTGGCCATCGGTTCTATCGGTTGGGAAAGCTGGACGCCTTGAGGAAAGATTTAACGATTAAGTGAACGGATCCGGTTGTGGCCTCGATCGGCCCCCATCACGCAACACCCGACCTCGCATCACGCGACATTACCCTGCCAGCTTCCCGACGGCTGCGCCAGATGCTTTGCGCGTCCTCGCGGAAATGCAAACCAGGCCCCCCCCTCCCTTTGGTAGGGTCGATATGAACGAGCGGGGAGGGTCTTAGGTGTCCCTGGGTCGTTCGCTACGGCTCCACACGCACAGAAGCCATCCCCCCCGCCTGAGTTTCGATTCGCCGAACGGTTTGGCGACTTTCGCTACTTCCAACGAGGCAGTCAAAGTCTGCGGGAACGCCCTAAAACTATTTCCGGTCTTTTTGCTCGATTCGCTAAAGTCGACCTATCGGGTCGGCTTCACAAAATGAGACAAGGGAATCAGACCTAATCTCATCACGCCATGCGGAGCAAACCCCCTTGTTGGATCTTCCCCACCTTCTCCGTATCGTTGATGCGATCATCCTTCCCATGCTCGCCATCGGCATCCTGTTCTTGAGCAAAATCAGCTCGGGCGAGCGAGCTCGATGGGCCGAACGTCAGTTTTACGTGGCATTGATGGTAATGACCTTCGTCACCCTGCGAACGGTCGCGTTGAGCGGCGATTTATGGTTGGTTCACACCGGGACACTGGGGATTATGATTATCGGGTCGTTGATGGTGCGGACTCAAGGGACGCCCCTGGCGATGCAACCTCGTTTCCACCTGTAATGCTGTAACATGCCCGATATTCACTCGTCCTCGTCCAACGCTCCTGCCCCCACCTCCGCCGCTACGGCCCCCACCATGGTCGAGGTCATTCCAGGAGGTCCGGTGAGCGGAGTGATTCAGCCACCGGGCAGTAAAAGTCTGACCAATCGAGCCTTGATTTGTGCCGCGTTCGCAGCGGGCACGTCCCAGCTTCGCGGGGCGCTTCGCAGCGAAGACACCGAGGTCATGATCGACGCGCTGCGCACCATTGGCGTGAACATCGACGTGACCGAGGGGGGACGCACGATCACCGTCCACAACGACACCGTCCACAACGACACCGTCCACAACGACACCGTCCACAACGACACCGCCAAAACCGCATCGAAGCCTGACAACGAACCCTATCCGTTGTTCATCGCCAACAGCGGAACGACGATCCGATTTCTCACTGCCGCGTTGTCGGCCGCCGGTGGCCAATTTCGACTGCACGGCGTCCCACGGATGCACGAGCGTCCTATCGGTGACTTGATTGACGCCATCTCCACCGTGATCCAAGGCAGTATTACCGCCGAGTCTCCGCAGGGTTGTCCCCCGGTGTCGATCGATTCGGCCGGTTGGCGCGAAGGTGAAATCGAAGTCGGTGGTGCGGTCAGCAGCCAATACCTCAGTGGCTTGATGATGGCAGCCCCGATCGGGCCACGCGATGCGAATCCGCCGAGATCTCAAACCACTCGGATCGCGGTCCAGGGCGAGTTGGTCTCACGCCCCTACGTCGAGATGACTTGCAGAGTGCTCGAGTCGTTCGGAGCAACCGTAAAAACGATCACGTCGGGACTCGCGGCCGGCCAGAGCGTCGCGTTTGACATTTCACCCGCAACCACGACCGACGGCTACGGCTATCGCGGCATCGACTATGCCATCGAGCCCGATGCATCGGCCGCTAGCTATTTCTGGGCCGCGGCGGCCATCAGTGGTGGCTCGGTAACCGTCACCGGTTTGACTCACGCGGCAATGCAAGGCGATGTCGGATTTGTCGATGTGCTGAAACAAATGGGTTGCGAAGTCGATGAGCACGAAGCGGGCATTACCGTCACCGGCGGTAGACTGCATGGCATCGACGTCGACATGAACGCGATCAGCGATACCGTGCAAACCTTGGCGGTCGTGGCGCTGTTCGCAACCGGCCCCACACGCGTGCGTGGCGTTGCCCACAATCGCTTCAAAGAAACGGACCGGATCGGCGACTTGGCATGCGAGTTGACCAAACTTGGCGCCCATGTCACCGAACATGAAGACGGTTTGACGATCACGCCTCCGGCCAACGGCAGCGAAGGCTTACACGGTGCCGTACTGCAAACCTACCATGATCACCGCATGGCGATGAGTCTGTCGTTAGCGGGATTGCGGATTGCGGGAGTCAAGATCATGGACCCGTCGTGCACCGGGAAAACTTATCCCGAGTACTTTGCCGACCTCGAACAATTGATCGGGCGTGCCCATCACTGGTCGACGCTAAGCACCTAAGCAGGATATTTCATAACCCGGGGACCCCTCGTAAAATCCCTCGCTTACGCGTTTTGAAGTTGCGCGTCGGGTTATGATTTTGTTTGCATTCATTTAAGGATGACGCCGAATCATTGCCGCCGAAATGCTTAACGGTTCTCCGGTGAATTCATGAGCGACTCCCGTAGCGAATCGAGTCCTTCTTTCATCGAGATGCGCACCCGATAGCCAAGACGTTCTTTCGCAGCCGAGATATCGAAATAGTGATCCTTGGCTAATTGTGCGGCAACGAAACGCGTCATCGGCGGCTCGTCCGTTTTGCCGCAAAGTCGATAAACGCGTTCCAGCACCGCGCCGATCCGATACGCCGTCTTGTAACGAATCGTTCGTGTTGGCGGTTGGACTCCACCGATCGTGCAGATCTCACGAATCCAATCCCAGCAATTTACCGGTTCGTCCTGAGCCACAAAGTACGCGCGGCCTCCTCCACGGCGAGGATCCTGGACCAACGAATCGAGCGCGTCCAAATGAGCCGCCGCGGCATTGATGACGTGAACGGTGTCCACAATATTGCTGCCATCGCCGACAATTCGCAAACGCCCACGACGGGCGCGATCCAGAATACGTGGAATGATGTGCGGATCATCGTTGCCCCAGATTAGATGCGGACGAAGCGCGACCGTGCTGAGTCGACCGGCGTCGTGAGCCGATAACACCGCTTGCTCGGCCAACGCTTTGGTATGGGGATAATGGCACAACCATTGGCTCGGATAGGCAGCGGACTCGTCAAGATTCCGTTGATGCTGTGAATCAAACGTCACGCTCGGGCTGCTCGTATAGACCAAGTGCGCGATGTGGTTGGCTTGACAGGCCGCGATCACATAATCGGTGGCTAATTTATTGATCGAGTAAAAGTGTTCCCATGGTCCCCAAACCCCCGCCACCGCGGCAGTATGAATCACGGCATCGACATCCCGGATCGCTTGCTTCGAGAAGGCTTCGTCCGACAAATCACCCCGCAAGTGCTGCATCCCGCTGGCGACCAACTCGGGATAGGCCCCCCGCGATACGCCGCTGACCGTGTCACCACGCTGCTGCAATTGACGAACGATCTCGCGTCCGAGAAACCCGCCACATCCCGTAACAAGAACACGCATAGCAAATACAGATCAATCAGGAAAAAAGGGGGGGGTAGGCGATCGTCGCCGGATGTCTCCGACATCCGCTGTCTTCGTCACATCGATTCCGATGGCGGAGACAGTGGGTGACATGCGTTCGGACACCGGGCGACACTGGGGAAATAGTTGTAGCGAATCGATCGGCTTACGTCAGTCACGATTGTGCGATAAAAAGAGCGTCCTCTCTCGATTCGCTTCTCGCATTTCGCAGCAACCATGGCTGATACAACATCCAACCTGTTCCCTGGCGACAAAAAGCTTTACTTGCTCGATGGAATGGCGCTTACCTACCGGGCCCACTTTGCTCTGGTTCGCAGTCCAAGATTCACCTCGGGCGGAATCTGTACGTCGGCGTTTTTTGGGGTGCTGAACACGGTGCTCGATCTGATCCGCCGTGAGCAACCGACCCACATCGCGGTCGCCTTTGATACCCCCGAACCGACCGCCCGGCACAAAGCGTTCCCCGAATACAAAGCCCAACGCGACCAGATGCCTGAGGACATCGCGAAACAATTGCCCTTGATCGACCAATTGTTCAAAGCCCTCAACATCTACAGCATTCGGATGCCTGGCTACGAGGCCGATGATGTGATCGGCACGCTCGCACATCAAGCTCAAGCCAAGGGCTTTCAAACCTTCATGGTCACCCCCGACAAGGATTACGACCAACTCGTCACCGAAGATGTGTTTGTCTACAAACCAGGGCGCAAGGGAGGCGATGCGGAAATCGTCGGCGTCAAAGAGGTGTTGGCGAAATGGGAAATTGAGCGAGTCGACCAAGTCATCGATATTTTGGGATTGATGGGGGACGCCAGCGACAATATCCCCGGGGTTCCAGGCATCGGCCCCAAGACCGCACAAAAATTGATCGCGCAACACGACTCGATCGAAGGACTCTACGCCAACGTATCCCAATTGAAAGGGAAACAGAAAGAGAACATCGAAACCAACAAAGACAAGGCGTTGCTTTCGAAAAGCTTGGTCACGATCCAGTTGGACGTCCCGCATACCGCCGACATCGACCATTTTCTCTGGAAGAGTTACGACACTCCGGCGCTCAAAACGTTGCTGACGGAGCTCGAGTTCGACGCGATCGGCAAACGTGTCTTTGGCAAGTCCTTTTCGGCCGCATCGGCGCGCGCTAACGTGGTTCGCGAAAAACGCGAAAATGAGATCCAAGCGACGCTATTCGATGAACCGGTGCAAGAGAAAACGATTCAAGATGTGCCGCATCAATATCACACGATTCATACCGCCGCCGAGCGCGCCGAGTTGATCGCCAAGCTGGCAACGCAAGATTCGATCTGTTTCGATACCGAGACCACTTCGCTCGATCCACGCTCCGCCTTTCCGCTGGGGATCGCATTTTGCTTCGAACCTCATTCGGCCTATTACGTCGTTTGTCCCTACAATCCCGAACAAGCCCATGCGGTGATCGACGAATTCCGCCCTATCTTTGAAGACGAGTCGATCGAAAAGATTGGGCATAACCTCAAGTACGATTTATCGTTGTTGCGATGGCATGGATTCGATGTCCGCGGCAAGTTGGTCGACACGATGCTGGCGCACTCGATGAAAGAGCCTGAGATGCGGCATGGCCTCGATTACCTTTCGACGCTGTACCTCGGTTACAAACCGATTCCCACCAGCGATTTGATCGGGCCGAAGGGCAAAGAACAGAAGAACATGAGTGAAGTCGAAGTCGAACGCGTGGCCGAGTACGCCTGTGAAGACGCCGACGTGACCTTCCAGGTTGCCAAAGTGCTACGCGCCGATCTCGAAGCCGCTGGCGTCAGCCAGGTATGTTACGAAGTGGAGTTTCCGCTCGTCCGCGTGCTGGTGGACATGGAGCACGAAGGCATCCGGCTGGACAGCGACGCGTTGGCGGAGTACTCCCGCACGCTCAGCGGCGAAATCGAGGAGCTACAAAACCAGATCTTCGAAAGCGCCGGTCATGAGTTCAATATCGATTCGCCCAAGCAGCTCGGGGTCGTCCTTTACGAGGAGATGGAACTCGAAAAGAACCCTAAAAAAACAGCCACGGGCCAGTATTCGACGCGTGAAGCCGAACTCGAACGGCTCTCCGGAAAACACCCCATCATCCGCGACGTGCTCGAATATCGCGGCGCTCGCAAATTGAAGTCCGTCTACGTGGACCAGCTCCCCCAAGCGGTCAATCCCAAGACCGGGCGTTTGCATACGCACTACAGCCAAACCTGGACGGCAACCGGCCGCATTCAATCGAACGATCCCAATTTGCAAACCATCCCGGTCCGCAAACAACGCGGTCGCGAAATCCGCGCCGCCTTCGTGCCCCGTGACGAAAACCATCTGCTGCTCTCGGCCGATTATTCGCAAATCGAACTTCGCGTGATGGCCGAACTGAGTGGCGACGAGGCGATGCTAGAAGCCTTTATCAGCGGAGAAGACATTCATACCGTAACGGCTAGCAAGGTCTATAAAGTCGACCCCGCCGACGTCACCCGCGAGATGCGTGACAAGGCCAAGACGGTTAACTTTGGCATCATCTATGGCATCTCTGGCTTCGGTCTACAACAACGGCTAAACATTCCCCGCGCCGAAGCCAATGAATTGATCGCCAACTACTTTGAAAAGTACCCTGGCGTCCAGCGTTACATCGATGAAACGATTGCGTTTGCCAAAACGCACGGGTACGTGGCAACCCGGACCGGTCGACGTCGCTACATCCGCGACATCAATTCAAAAAGCAAAACGGTCGTCAGTGCTGCAGAGCGTCTGGCAATGAACAGCCCGATCCAAGGGACCGCAGCGGACATGTTGAAACTGGCCATGATCCGCGTTCACGAAGCGCTCACCGAAGGCGATTTTAAAACCAAAATGTTATTGTCGGTGCACGACGAAATCGTCTTCGACATGCCCAAAACCGAACGCGAAACGGTGATGCCGGTAATCGAACAAGCGATGAAGACGGCGATGCCGATGAGTGTCCCCATCGTCGTCGAGATGGGCGTGGGTGAAAACTGGCTCGAAGCCCATTAGGCATCCCAACTCTAAACCACCTTCCCCCAAAAGCTTCACTTTGGGCGAGCGACTGGAGGGTGGCGAGCGACTGGGGGTAAGGGTGGGCTGTGGAAAAGTTGAGGTTGTGGGGTTTTGGGTTTGCGCAACTGTCATCCCGACGGGATGACAGACAGTAAACAATTTAGGCTTTGACATCGCGGAGCGAGGCACGAGCGGAGCCGATGTTCAAGGCCTTGGTTCAAGAAGGCCGGTGGAACGCTTTGAAGATTCAGCGATCGCCTAGAGAATTTAAGAAGGGTTTTGCTTTCTTGTCGCGTGACCGCAGGACTGATGATGGTGGCGGAGATGGCCCGGGGTGCCGAGTTGCAGCCAGCAACTGGGCCGCTTTGTGCGTTTCCTGATTGTCTGCCAGTGCGGCTGCGGGCCTCGTTTTTCGCGACCTGCGCAGACCGTCTGCGACCGCACTCCTGGTGACGCTTCGTTTTTGACGGTTCGAACGATC
>NZ_SJPT01000018.1 GCF_007860095.1 Novipirellula galeiformis
GCGTTTCGGCGACATGTCCCTTCAGTGCAAGCGGCCCGGCGGCTGTTTTTATCACCCAACGCGAGCTCCTGGTATGTAGAGTCGCTGTGAATTATTGCAAGCAATAGGGGATGGAGCGCCCAGTGCGTGTTCTTATTTGGTGGGTGGCACGAATAGCACACGCTGTGAATTATTGCAAGCAAGAGAGAATGTAACGCCCAGTGCGCGTTCTTATTTGGTGGGTGGCACGAATAGCACAGTTCTGCGTCGGCAATTTTAAGCAAAATGGCCGACCAGCAGATCGGCATCTTATGCGCAGATGCCAGACCAGTCGCAAACGACTGTGCCATTCGTGCCATTCGTGGGTGGCACCATCTTGATTCGTGGGTGGCACCATCTTGATCGTGAGCGATCCTGAGCGTTCAGATCGCGGAGCGATCAGCGACTATCGGCGAGTGATTGTTCCGATGTTTCATCGCATCCTAAATGCTTGGAGTGATCAGTCGTTTTCGCAACTCTCCGCGACGCGTGCGGCTGCTTCTTTCCATAGCGCCGGATCGGCTTCAAAAGGGACGGTCACCACACGATAGTGAAACTCTTTTCCCGCGGGCACGGTACTTTTCAAAAAGGTCGTCAGGTAGTGTTTGCGATAGCGGTTGGGAAGATCCCAATAGCGTGTTCGCCAATCGTCGTCGGTGGGCACATCCGCCACATAGGTCACAACCCCTTTGCCAGTAGGACCATCGTAAATCGCCGACCATCGAACCGCCCGGTCGATCTTATGCCCCCCGTTTCCGTCAAATGCACCTTCGAGGTGAGAACCATCGGGCAGTTCGGCAAGGTAGTCTGTAGCAGTCACCGTCCAGGGATGCATGAAGTGGTAGATTAAATTCACGGGAGTGGCTTTTTCGGCTAGCAACCGCACGTCCTCTACGATTTTGTTGTCCTGGACCTCGATTTCGGTGTCCAGCAGCAAGTCGCGAATCCGTGATTTTTTCTGCAACTTCAGCTGCCGACATCGCAGCGTCGTCGGCGGCGTTTGGACAGGCTTGCCGTCGACCCAAAACGTTAGCTTCAGTATCTGTTCGTCTTCGTTTTCGGTATGGCCGCTGCCGATGAACCCCACGTCCGGGAAATTTACGACCGAACCGTAATGGCTTCCCCAACGGTCCAAGCCAAGCCGCGTTTGTTTGTAGTCGATGCGATACAAAGTCCAGAACGATCGACTCTCAAAACGAACTTCCAGATCTCCCAATTCCGCGATGATCTCCCTTGGCCAACCGTTTTGTGGGGGTGGCTCGTAGGCCTCCAGGCTCACATTGTCCACAGCCACCTCACCCTGGCAATTGCCGCTTGCTTCATGGAAGGAAAATCGGATGCAAATGCTCTGCGTCCCCTCGGGCAGCGGGTTCTGTGTGCCGGGGCCAAACTCGCCCCGTACGCGACGCCAGTCATGGGCAGACGACTTGGGATTTAGTGGGTAAAAGGAAATTTGCTTCAGCGATTTTCCCTGGTCGTCAAAGCAATACATCGAGAATGCAAAGACTCCGCTGTCAAGGCTTGTGAACTTTAGGTCTGCCAGAACTTGGTACGCTTGAGCGGAATGAATCTGTTGCCCCATTGCAATTGGTGCGGTCTCGACACCCAGCAGCTGACCGTTCGGTTTTAGTTCCAAGATTTGGCCACGTTGGCTCCCATCGTTTATTAGGGAGACTTGGGAATCATCCCCAGGACGAAACTTCCAGCCTTCTAGCCCACGTTCGAATCCACCGTTGTCCGGTAGCCCCCCCGAGCGGTCGACGACAAGGGTGGTCGTTTCGATTTGATCATCGAAGCTCGTGACGTTGAGTGAATCGTCAAAGAAGGCGCGGGCCTGGGGAGCGGCTTCACCGGCCACCACACCTAGCACGTTCGGCACGCTTAAAACAGGTTCAGCGGCATCGGCCGGGAAAGTCGAGATGGCCACGATGACCACCACGCGCATCATTGAAATCGCTTTCTCCATCGTCATTTTCTCGCATTGATAAGGCAGCTAGCTCAGGCGGGACGGGACTAACAGTCTACACTAGAAAAAATCGGCGTCCGTATCTGATCCGCAGCGATTCCAATCGATGCTGCTGTCGTTTTGTGTCCAATGCAGTCGTTTTCGCGATGTGATGCAACGTTCAAGTCTTGGGAGACCGTCCAACGCAAGCGTGCTAGCGCCGATATCGCGGCTAACGAAGGTCTGCACGCAAGTCCGCGCCGATACGCTGAGCTACGTGTTTTCGCTGCCTTGGGAGCAAAACTTGTTTCGAATGCCAAAGGGGGGATTGGAAACCGAAGCGGGCGCCAGACGTGCATGCCGCAGTTACTGTTGGAGTAAACTGCAGTGCGTCGCGATCGTTTCTATCTAGACCTAGTCCTCTCGAGTCCCAGCATGTTCAATCGTCGTCAATTTATCGGTAGTGTGCCTGTTTCTGCGGTGGCTATTTCCGCAGCTGGATTCGGCCAAAGTGCTCAATCGCAAGAGACGCAAAATCAGGAAAATGCCGACAGCGAAATCATCGCCAGCCCGCCAGTGGTGCAAAATCCTCGTGTCAACGGGTTTGGCGTCAGCATCGCTGTGAACCGTTTGGCGACGGCTTGGGTTGAATATGGATTTAGCAAAGATGACCTTGCGTTTACGGCGGTGGCAAGTCAGCACGGATTGATCTGTGCCGATGATCGCACGCTACATGTTCGCGTTCATCACCACGAAGCACTGCCGAGCGATCGGGCGATTTTCTACCGCGTGATGGTGCAGTCGCTCCGCTATCGAAGCGCTTATGTGCTCGAGCGAAGTGAACCTCAATCCACCGCAACTTACCCCTTGCGGTTGACGAGTCGATCGGCGTCAAGTGTTCGCATCGTGAGTATTAATGACACGCATGAACACCTGGAAACGATTCAAACGCTGCACCGCGAGATCGAGAAACTGAATCCCGATTTGCTGATTTGGAATGGCGACAGTTGCAACGATTTTGACGCAGCCGATTCGCCAGAACAGGTGCTGCTGAACCCCGCCAAAAACCGGCAATTGTCCTGGGCGAGCACTCGACCGTTGCTGTTTAGTAATGGGAACCATGACGTGCGAGGTCAACGTGCTCGTGAAGTGATCAAGAGCTTTGCCGCGAGTCCCGAGTCATCCGAATTGCCCTATAACCAAGCGTTACGGTTTGGCCCTCTGGCTGTGATCACGCTTGATACCGGAGAAGACAAACCGGATCGCCATCCCGTGTTCGCTGGAACCGCGGCTTACGAACCCTACCGAGAAAAACAAGCCACGTGGTTGACTCAAGCTCTCGAGCGACCCGAGATCGCCGATGCACCCTACAAAATTGCCGCCTGCCATATTCCGCTACGAGGACTCGACGGTCAAAACGATGGAACGACGCTCGAGGGATACGCAAGCTACTGCGGATTCGCTGCCAAGCTCTGGCTGCCGATCCTAAAGCAAGCGAACTGTCAAGCGATTGTCTCGGGGCACATGCACCGCGATCGGCTTGACGCCGCGAGCAAGGACATGCCGATCCTGCAATTTGTCGGTGGGGGCCCGAGACCGGAGCAAGCTACGTTGACGGTGATCGACGCGAATGATGACGGCAACCAAAAATCGCTGGCGATTCGCATCGTAAATTTAAAAGGCAACGTGTTGCATGAACATCAGTGGGCTTGAGAGCGCACCATTGAGGTTGAGCGCGGTTGCCCAATGAAAAGGTGGACCGAAGCGGGCCGGGGAGAACCGGAAACTACAACGCATTCGCAAACGAAACCGGCCCCGCAAAGCAGTGCAATGCGGGGCCGGTCGTTAGCGATCGAAATACCCCCTAAGGGATTCGAACCCCTGTTTCCGGACTGAGAGTCTGGCGTCCTGGGCCGCTAGACGAAGGGGGCTGCGAAAATCGCATCAGGTGAAGCTTGGACTAAGGATTTAAGATCCGAAGTCCAACGACCAACGTCCCGCTTCACCCATTGGATCAGACTTCGCCTGCCTTGTGGACCACCTTGTCGATCAAGCCGTACTCACAGGCTTCGTCGGCGGACATAAAACGGTCGCGATCGGTGTCTTCTTCGATCTTCTCCAGCGAGTGACCGGTGTGTTCGATCATCAACTCATTCATTCGCTTCTTGATCCGACGCAACTCTTCGACGTGAATTTCGACCTCTCGCGCCGATCCTTGCATCCCGGCCAGCGGTTGGTGGATCATGATACGAGCATTGGGAAGTGCGAACCGTTTGCCCTTTGCTCCCGCGGTCAGCAGGGCGGCGCCCATCGATGCGGCTTGTCCGATGCAATAGGTAGCAACGTCACATGAGACGAATTGCATGGTGTCGTAGATCGCCATCCCGGCGGTGATGCTGCCCCCAGGGCTGTTGATGTACAAGTGGATGTCGGCCTTGGGGTCGTCCGATTGCAAGAACAACATTTGGGCAACCAATGAGTTCGAAATCTGGTCGTCAACTTGTTGGCCAAGGAAGATGATCCGATCTTTGAGCAGTCGGCTGTAGATGTCGTAGACGCGTTCTTCGCGGCCGCTCTTTTCGACAACGTAAGGAATGATAGGCATGCTAAATATCTTTCGACGGAATGTGTGCGTGTTTGATTCAGGTAAACAATACGGCGTCCTAAAGACGAAATCGCAGCGGACTATTTCTTGTCGTCTTCGTCACTGTCGTCTGCCGGTGGCTTGGTCAGGATATCGTCTACAATTCCGTAGGTCTTCGCTTCTTCGGCACTGAGGAAGAAATCGCGATCGGTGTCTTGAGCGATCTTTTCCACCGTTTGACCACAATGCTTGCTGATGATGTCGTTGAGCACGTCGCGATAGCGGAACATTTCCGCAGCTTGGATTTCAATATCACTCACTTGGCCGCCAACGCCGCCCATCGGCTGATGCATCATCACGCGGCTGTTGGGCAAACAGAATCGTTTCCCGTGAGCGCCGCCGACGAGCAGCACTGCAGCTCCGCTGCAAGCTTCGCCGACACAGTACGTTGCGACGGGGCACGACAACATTTGCATCGTGTCGTAAATCGCGAGTGTTGCGGTAACCGATCCGCCAGGCGAGTTGATGTAAAAGTGAATGTCCTTGCGACGGTTTTCACTCTGCAAGTAAAGCAGCTTCATTACCACGTCATTGGCATTGGCATAGTGAATCTCACCTTGCAAAAACACGATGCGGTTTTCCAAAAGCAAATCGCCCAGCGTTAGCTGGCGCTGACGCTGGTAGCTCTGGTACGAGTGGCTATTCGAAAGTTCGTGAAGCGGGGAATGGTTCATGCAATTTCTTTCAGTGCAGTTGGGGGTGTGCCGAAACTTCGCTGGCGTTACCCCGGTGACTTCTCTGGTGGAAAGACGAGTCAGGGTGTCTTCTGCTTAGTGTTCGTGATTATTGCCAAGATGGCAAGACGGGTTGCGGTGGAGCAGGGGATTGAGGGAGCTGGGAAGTTGAAGGCAGGCAATCTGGGAGCGTGGGGCAAGCGTCCAGAGGGCGAATTCGGACGCTAGCAAAACGCGACCGCCTCGCGTCCCACGGTGGTGACACGAGGCGGTAATGGCCAAATTGGAACCGACGAAGGAACGTTAACGCCCTTCCGTTACGGTTGGCTGGCTGATTTTTGCCACCGGTTCGATCTGATTGACATAGATCTTCATCGAGTGACAGGGGACCTCGACCACTCGGTTGCTCGGCGGGCGTGGGCCATCCCATTGAGGGTAGACGTCCTTGGGGGATTCCGCTGCGGTATCCACGAACAGGTTCCATTTCATGTTGCGTTCAACCTCGGGCAACGTGAAGTCGCGATTTTGGCCGGTGCTGTTGAACATCATTACCACGTCCCGCCCGGCGCCTTCGGGATCATCGGCGCGACTTGGGGCGGCGATATAGGCGACCATCGCCAATTCGTGCTGGCCCCAATCCAAGGGCGTCCCTGCGGGGGAGTACCAGGAAACGTCGGGAATCATCCTACCGTCGACTGGTCTGCCAGTCAGGAATTCGCGTCGGCGAACGGTGGGCTGCGCCTTGCGGAACTCAATCAGCGATTTAACAAAGCGGATCAAGTCGGTGTTCTTCTCGACCAAACGCCAATCAAACCAACTGATATCGTTGTCTTGGCAATAGGCGTTGTTGTTGCCTTTCTGAGTCCGTCGGCATTCATCGCCACTGACCAGCATCGGCACGCCTTGGCTGAGCAGCAACGTTGTCAGCATGTTGCGAACTTGCCGATCCCGGATCGTGCGGACCCCTTTCTTCCGACTTGGGCCTTCCTCGCCGTAGTTGTCGCTGATGTTGTGGTTATCGCCGTCCCGACCGTCTTCGCCATTGGCGAGGTTACGTTTTTCTTTGTACGTCACCAAATCGTTCATCGTGAACCCATCATGGCTCGTGATGAAGTTGATGCTACAGTGCGGTGGACGCCCCGCGTGTTCGTACAAGTCGCTGCTCCCGGCCAAGCGTGTTGCCAATGCACCGAGGGTTCCGCCGTCGCCTCGCCAAAAGCCACGAACGTCATCGCGGTACCGCCCGTTCCACTCGGCCCAACGATGGTTACCGAATGACCCCACTTGGTACGCACCTGCGGCATCCCATGCTTCTGCGATCACCTTGGTGTTGGCCAGCATCGGATCCTCGGCGATCATCTCGACCATCGGTGGATTCGGAATCAAGTTACCCTTCGTGTCCCGGCTCAGAATGCTGGCCAAGTCAAAGCGGAATCCGTCGATGTGGTAGTTATAGACCCAGTGACGAAGGCAGTGGAAAATCATCTCACGCACCACGGGATGGTTTCCGTTGAGCGTGTTACCACAACCCGAGTAATTCGAGTAATGTTGGCCTTCGCTCAGGATGTAGTAGACTTGGTTCTCCAACCCTTTGAAGGACAGCGTGGGGCCTTGCTCGTTGCCTTCGCAGGTGTGGTTGAAGACCACGTCCAAGATGACTTCGATCCCAGCGGCATGTAACGCCTTGACCATCTGTTTGAACTCGTTGACTTGCGCGCCCGGTTCTTTGCTGTGAGCGTAGCCGCGATGGGGCGAGAAGAACGCCATCGGGTCATAGCCCCAGTAGTTCGCCCGCTCAAGTTTCTTGCCATGCGGATCGCGAATTGGAAATTCGTTGACCGGCATTAGTTCCACCGCCGTGATGCCAAGCGACTTTAGGTAGGGAATCTTTTCGATCACCCCTAAGTAGCTACCAGCCGGTTTGACCTTTGCGGTTCGACTTTTGGTAAATCCACGCACATGCATTTCATAGATCACCGTCTCGCTCATGTCGTGACGCAGATGCCGGTCGCCTTCCCAATCGAAGGTGTCTTCGATGACAACACATTTCGGCGGCCGAACGATGCCGTCGGTGCTCGGCAAATAGGTACCCGCAAGTGCTTGTGCATAGGGATCGATCAACCGTGCGGTCGCGTCAAAGCGATGACCATGCTCAGGGTCCCAGGGGCCGCTTGCTTGGTAGTGGTAGAGTTGACCGTGGGCGAGACCGGGAACATGCATGCTCCAGATATCGCCACGACGATCCTTGATCGGATCGAATTCAATGATCTCGGATGGCTCAAGGTCGTTGACCTTGTTGTACAGCAGCAAACGCATTGCGGTCGCCGACCGGCTGAACACCGAAAACTGAACCCCAGTGTCCTGCAGAGTCGAGCCGTAAGGTGTTTGGTAAGCAAATTGCTGTTCGGGGCACGGCTGTTTCATGAGCATGTTGCAGGTTCCTCTATTGAAAAATCCAGACGCTTTGACTCAGCAGCAATCAAGTAGGACCATGAGCCCGTTGTGAAAGGGCGCTCTCGACAGGGACGCCTCACCTTGCTGCGTCGATCGAATCAGGTATAGGTCCGCTAAATTGGTAGCTGTTCAAAGGGTTGTTATTAGGTTTGAGCGTTGGCAATCAATTTGCCTCCCCAAGCCGCGCTCGTTGAACAAGCAGCAGCGTTGGAGTTGGCACTCCGATCGCTAACAAATCAACCCTACCACGCGTCTACTGGAATGCGGGAGAAACGCGAGCTGCGCCCCACAATTCCCAGCCTGACTACGCGTAAGACAACGTCTAGCGATTCCGTATCAGAGAAACCTCCCAGGTGATATGGAGAAACGTTGAGGATTATTGTGACGAAGCATAGCCGAAAAGCGGTGCGACGAGCACTCAAGAAGTTTGAACTGGAGTGACAACAGCGGAAAAAGCGACCGTCGTCGACCGCCCACGTCACCGGGCCGGCCTCGGTTAGGACGCCCCAGTTGCCCTCGCCACCAGACTGTCCTGTCTTAATTAGGCCTCGCTGGGAAAGTAAAAGGAAAATTTTCGAAGAAAGTTTGTGCTTCCCAAACCCGATCCGTCGGGCCCCTCGAATGTTGGCCCCGCTGCCTGCGAGGACGCCCACCTGCAAACCAGCCGGCAAATGCTGCGAATCGAATTGGGACTTTGCGGATTTCCGCATCCCCCTCTCGCGGCGGTTGTGGCGATCAACCATCCCTTGATACCCCCACGTGTGATACGTGCTCAATTCCATCGCCCGGTCGCCAGCCGCGCCATCGGGGAACCGATCGCATCGGCCCGCGGATCTGAACTGCTGACCCCGTTGGCATAGCAGCAAGGCGGTTGATTGGCCCGTTAATTGCTGTCAGGCCATCACGCCGCGTTTCAGGGCCTCCCCACCTGGTTAAAATCCCCCTAAACTGCTGGCGGCATCTACCCAATTCCCCGTGGGATCGAGGAGCGCCCCCTTTCCCCCCGATGTTTAATTATAATAATACTTGGGTGTCATGAGCCGCAGTGCGGATCACCCTTTCTTTCAAGATCCAAACGTAATGTTGACTCAGGCTCACGCAGTGTCTTCTTCATGTCGGACCATTAAACCCCGTTTAATGCAGCGAAAATGAAGTTTCCTGTTTGACTTCAGATCAAGATCTTTTGGTTCGGAAATCGCCGCAAAGCTTTTAGAGGCGTTTCCATGGCAAATCGTTTGATTTGAAAATGTACTCAGGAAAATAATGGATTTATGAACTTTCCTCTACATTTGTGGCGGGGAGTTGGAGTAAAGGGACATCCTTCGTAAGGGTGAGCACCCGATTAGAGCAAGCTCTCCGAGTGACCTGCACTGAAGAGGTGTTCCGTCCAACCTTGACTTGGTGGGACAATACACACGCTGCACCGCAGAATATCTCATCTACTAATTTGGAAAAAAAAATGTCTAAGAAACTATTGATTGTTGATGACCATGAAATCATCCGCGTCGGCATCGGGCTGCTGCTTGAAGGCACCGATATCACGGTTGCCGGTGAAGCGACAACTGCGGCGGAAGCCTTGACCCAGGTCGAGCAAATTTCGCCTGACGTAGTTCTCTTGGACATTCGCATGGAAGGCGGTGACGGGCTCAATGCCCTAGGGCGTATCAAGCTCGATCACCCCGATCTTCCGATCGTGCTGTTTTCGGCTTACGACAATCCGACCTACATCGCGCGTGCGGTTGCACTCGGGGCTGCTGGATTCGTGCTCAAGTCGGCCAGTCGCGAACGCTTGACCGAAGCATTGAAGCTTGCCGTTGCGGGCGAATCGGCTTGGACACGCGAGGAACTGCGGCGTGTCACCGGAGCCTTGGCAACCCCTCGCCTGAGTCAGGATATCGAAGTTCCTTTGACCCAGCGAGAGAGTGAAGTCCTTCGCCAGATGGCACTCGGCTTGACCAACAAAGAAATCGCCAAGATGCTCGGCATTAGCTACGAAACGGTGAAGGAGCATGTCCAACACATCCTTCGCAAGATCGGTGTTAGCGATCGCACCCAAGCTGCGGTATGGGCGGTTCGAAAGAACTTGGTCTAAACCGAGCGGCTGGAAAAGGTACGAAAGTCGTCGTGGCTTTCGTACCGCAGCGAGAGGCTCTCTCGGGCGTGCATGACTAGCGCCCTCGGTTGCGTTCCCTCTCCGCGATCATCTGCGCAATATCATCCTACCGGGGCGCGCACGACCGTCGCCTAACGGAATTGGGGCTGGGGCGATCAGAGCACACTCGCCTGGCAAATCGTGGGCTGTCGAAGCCCGCTGTGACTTCGGCTATAGTTTCCAGGATGAAAAACGCCACTGATTTGCAACGCCTCGGGCTGAATGTCCGTAGCAGCCGCTACGACCTTCGCAGTCCAATCAAGTTTGGCGGTCGGGTCGTTAGCGACATGACCGTGGTTTCAGTCGATTGTGATGCTGAAACGGTATCGAGCCGTGCGCTGGGCTTAGGTTCGATGACAATGGGCGTTACCTGGGCATGGCCCGACCCATCGATCGCCGAGCCAGTCAAGCTTGAGATTCTTGTTGAGCTTGTCCATCGAATCGCGGCTGCGTTCAGCGATAACGCGATCACAGGCCATCCGCTGGACCTTTGTTGTGAAATGGTTCCGGTGCGAGAGACGATTGCAAAACAACTTGCGTCGGATCGAAATCTTCCCACTTGTATCCCTGCGCTGGCGGTTTTGTTGGCCGCTTCGCCCGTAGAGGCAGCGGTCTTTGATGCGCATGGTAAAGCGGCGGGGCAGAGCAGCTATGCGTTGCTATCGCGGCCCCACGTCAATCATGATCTCGCTCATTACCTTGGCGACGCGGCTTACCGCGACCTATGGCTCGGCGACCTCATCGCGGCCAGGCCCGTCAAGTCCTTGCCGCTCTATCATCTGGTCGGGGCCCTCGATCCACTGGACGCGCAAGATCTATCCCAGCCGATTGGCGATGGGATGCCCGAAACGCTGCACGAATGGATCCTTCGAGACGGCTTGTCTCACCTTAAGGTCAAGCTCAACGGCGACGACCTCGATTGGGATGCTCAGCGGGTCATCCGCATCTACCAAACGGCGATCTCCGCTCGCGCCCCGTCCCGTCCTGGGCAATCCGACTGGGCGTTTTCGTTGGATTTCAACGAACGGTGCAGCGACGAGGAATATGTGCTTGCGGTGCTCGAGCGGATCGCCAACACGGAACCCGACGCGCTGCGTTGCATCGAGTACATCGAACAACCGACGCACCGCGATCTCGAGCGGTTGCCAACGATCACGATGCACCGCGTCCGCGAGCGTTTGCCGGTGGTGATCGACGAATCGCTTGTCAACCTGCGTTCATTGCGGATGGCAATCAAACAGGGCTACAGCGGGATTGCCTTGAAGGCTTGCAAGGGTCACGCCGAAGCGTTGTTACTGGGGGCGGTGGCGCGGCACGAGAATTTGTATTTGTGTGTACAGGATTTGACTTGCGTGGGTGCCGCGCTGCTGCACTCGGCATCGTTGGCCGCCCATATCCCTGGCGTTTCCGCGATCGAGAGCAATGGTCGCCAATTCTGTCCCGCTGCGAACGAGCGTTGGCTCACCGATTATCGCGATTTCTTTGAAGTCCGCGGCGGTCACGTCCCCACCGGAATTTTGTCTGGCCCCGGCTTGGGCTACGGAAATGATCCGACGTTGGGCTAGAGCATTTTGAGCAATCATCTAGGCTCTAGAAAAGTAGCTGCGTTCGCCAAAGCGTGGTTCACCGCGAATGCAACGGTAGCTACATCAATGATGAAAATGCTCTCGCGGACCTCTTGGTAGGGGGAAGGCCAGCGGGCTGCATCCCACATGGGCAGCGTCCCACACGGTCAGCGGATCATTCAAGCCACGACCGCTTCAATCAGGTGGCCTTTCACGTCGGTCAATCGCATGTCGCGACCTCCGAAGCGGAACGTGGATCGCTCGTGATTCACGCCGAGCAAATGCAACATCGTCGCATGCAAGTCATGAATCTCGACGCGGTTCTCGATCGCCTTGTAGCCGAATTCATCGGTCGCGCCATAGGCGGTCCCCGGTTTAACGCCTCCGCCGGCCATCCAAATGGTAAATCCAAATGGGTTGTGGTCGCGTCCATTGGCGCCTTGAGCAAACGGCGTTCGCCCAAACTCGCCGGCCCAGACGACCAACGTGGAGTCGAGCAAACCACGTTGACGTAAATCTTTTAACAGCCCCGCGATGGGCTGGTCCACGGCACGGGCATTGTTTTCGTGACCGGTTTTGAGGTTGTTATGTTGATCCCAGCGATCGTTGCCAACGTTGGGACAGGTCAACTCGATGAAACGCACGCCCCGCTCCACTAACCGCCGGGCCAACAAGCACTCGGCTGCATAGATTCGCGTCGGCTCGTATTTTGCATCCATGCCGTAGAGCGTTTGGATTGCCTGGGGTTCATCGCCGAGCGACATTAGTTCGGGAACCGCCATTTGCATACGGAATGCCAGTTCGTAGTTTTCGATCGCAGATTCGAGGGCATCGTGTTTCCCAAATTGCGTCTCGGCGATGGTATCGAATTGATTCATCAGTTCGAGTTTGCTGCGTTGTTGCTGCGGCGTATTTTCGATCCGCGTGATGTTTGCGACCGCCGAACCGGAGGGTTTGAATAGCGAGCCTTGGTAGCTGGCCGGCAAAAAACCGCTGCCGAAACAGTCCATGCCTCCGGGCGGAATCAAGCCGCCATTGAGCGCGACAAAACCGGGCAGGTCCTCGCACTCGCTGCCCAGCCCGTAGTTGACCCAGGCTCCCATACTTGGGCGGCCCTGCAGTCCGCTGCCTGTGTGCAGAAAGTAATTTGCAAACGTGTGTTCGGGGAACTCCGACGTCATCGACCGGATCACCGCCAACTCATCGGCGCACTGGGCGATGTTGGGAAACAGTTCGCTGACGGGCAGTCCCGGCTCGCCGTGACGCTTGAACTTCCAAGGGCTAGCCAGCAGTTTGCCGTTATTGTTGAACTGAGTTGGTTCGACTTTAAACGACGCGCCGGGATCACGCCCATTGAACTTGTCGAGCATCGGTTTGGGATCGAACGTATCGACCTGGGAAGGCCCGCCATCCATGTAAAGAAAGATGACATGCTTTGCCCGCGCGAGGTGATGCAAACCATGATTCGCATTGCCCGAGGCATTGATTGTTCCGGCCGCTAGGTCCGTGTGGATCGATTCGGCACCGAACGAAGGTTGCCGGAGCAGGGCAGCCAAGGCAACGCTGCCGAATCCGCTCGCACATTGACGTAACATTTCGCGTCGAGATCCGGGGCCCGATTGAACTCGACCACAGGGGAAAATTGAGTTGCTCATCGTAAAAAAATGAACTCCTTGGTGTTGACGAGTACGTGCGCGAAATCGGCCCACCGCGAGACATCGTCGACTTTGGAATGGTCGTCCGCAGGGATACTAAGAAACTCGGTTGCCACTCGTAGTTCCTGGTCGTTTGCAGGGCGTGCAAATGCCGATTTGATCATCCACTGGATCCGCCGTGAGACGCAATCAGGTGAGTCGCTTGGCACCGTTTCGATCGCACGCTCGGCCCACTTGGTCGCTTGTTGGACGACCAACGGATCGTTCATCAAGATCAAAGCTTGGGCTGGAACATTTGACACGTTTCGTCGCCCCATCGAACTGAACGGCACTGGCGCATCAAACGCCAGCATGAACGGCGACAAGAAATTCCGTCGCACCGCGGTATAAACGGATCGTCGATTGGCACCGTCGAGCGGCCCATTGCGTTCGGGGCGTCCGCGTCCTTGCATGAAATTCGTCAAATGGATCGGGACGGGCTCCCCGTACATTGCTGGGGCCCATTGGCCCGACACCACCAACAAGGAATCGCGGATCGCTTCGGCTTGGAGTCGCTGGGGAGGGCGATGGTGCCATAAGCGGTTTGTGGGATCCTGATGCTGTGCAACGGCGTCGACGTGGCTCGACATTTGATAGGTATTGGACATCGCGATATAGCGAATCATCTGTTTGATAGATTTACCCTCCTCGACAAACCGCGTTGCCAAATGGTCAAGCAGTTTTGGGTGCGTCGGTCGCTGTCCTAGCACGCCAAAGTCATCCGTGGTCGGCACGATGCCTCGCCCCATCAAGTGATGCCAAACTCGATTAACGATCACGCGATTGGAAAGCGGGTTGTCGTCTGAATTAATCCGATCGGCTAATTGCAATCGGCCGCTTCCCGCTTGAATCGCGAGCGCATCGTTCCCGTCGATCGCCGACAAAAAACGTCGTGGCACCGGATCACCCGGAGTCGCAGAGTTGCCACGGATCAACAGATGGTCGTCCTCACCCGTCCCGTCCTTCATCGCCATCGCCAATTTTGACGTTCGCTGAACCTCAGCGTTGAGCGCATGGCGTGCCTCGCTCCATCGCGTCGCCAGATTCCGCAGTTCAGCGGCCAGTGCATCCGGAGATTCCAGGAAGGGCTCAAGCGTGTTCTTCAACTTTTCGGCAAGTCGCAATTCGTGTTCGTGACGATCACGAATTTCCCTTAACCGTTTCGGGTTCGCTCCCTGTACGACGGCACACACCTCTGCGGTTGCCCCTTCGTCCGGCGTGAACTCAAGATGCAATCGGTGGCCGACGTAGCGTCCCAGGTGCAGGGTGATTTGGGAAACCTCGTTTTTTGTTTCAAATCGAGCAAGCGTCTCGCCGTGCAACGGGCCTGCAATAAAACGATGGGAATCAACACAAGCAACGATCTGTCCTCGGCCTCGCACCACACAAACAAGTTCGGGGGCGGTCAAGGCAAACGTCGGCGTTCTCAACGTGCGACCGGCACGCGGAATCTGGAACAGCCGGTTACGGGTACGCATCCCCGATTCGGATTGCGCAACCAATCCATTCCAAAACGGGTCACTCGCGGCGGCCGACAGTTGCACGATCGATAACGAGGGCTTGCCATCCTCGTGGGAGAGTGTGATTTCGCCGACTTTCCGAGGCCGATCACCAAAGAGGAAGCCGGACTGCATCAATTCGTCGCTGCCCACGGCTGAGTAGTCGACCGCAACTTGATCGGCGTCAACGGCTGGGATCGACGCCGCATTCGCGGAGAGTTCATTCCACGTCGTGTCGTTCCACTTGTCAAGGATCGCCGTGGCATCATCGCGAAAGGCTTGATCGACGACAGCTAAACGAGTGGCGATGTCGCGATTATGTTCTAGCGATTCGAAACGCACTTCGTCGAAATCACTGCTCTGCAAAAATCCCGACAGCGCGTAGTAATCGGCGGCCGAAATTGCATCAAATTTGTGGTCGTGACATCGTGCGCACGCGACCGTCATTCCCAGGAACGTTTTCGACATCACATCAATCATGTTGTCGAAACGGTCTGATTCGTCTTTGCGAATGTCGACCGGCGAGTGAACCCATTCGCCTAAAAACCAAAATCCAGTTCCCAGTATCGACTCATTAAATCCATGCTCGGGATTTAGTCGAGCATTTTTAAGCAAGTCACCGGCGATATGCTCGCGCACAAATTGGTCGTAGGGCAAATCTAAGTTGAAAGCGCGAATCACATAGTCACGGTACTGAAACGCATTGCGAGTATCGTCGTCGAATTCGTGTCCACGTGATTCGGCGTAACGCACCAAGTCCAACCAATGACGTCCCCATTGTTCACCGAAATGGGGCGAGGAAAGTAGTTCGTCAAGTAAGGCGACAAACGCCGTCTCATGTTTCTCATTCGAAGTGGAATCTAAAAAGGGCTGTAGTTGCTGTGCCGTAGGAGGCAAGCCGACGAGATCGAAACAGAGTCGACGCACTCGGGCCAACACATCGGCGCGGGGAGCCGGCTTTAGCTTGACTGCCTCGAGCTCCGAGAGCACATAACGATCGATCTCGTTTCGCACCCAGGTGGTGTCGTGCACCTCGGGGGGCGTTGGATTCGCGATCTTTTGCCAAGCCCAATGGGATTCGCGGCGATCACTAAGGTTAAATTCCGTCGCCTTGGCTTCACCCGCGACCGGTTCGGGTTCGCTGGGCCACGGTGCTCCCATCTCGACCCACTGGGCGATCCGCTGGATTGTTGCCTCGGGAAGTTTTCCACGGGGCGGCATCTCGTACGATTCGTAGCGAATCGATTCGAGAATCAAGCTGGAATCGGGATCATCGAGATTCAATGATGCCCCGCTTTCGCCTCCGCGGAACAAGGCTGCGCGACTGTCTACATGCAATTCGGCTTGCAGTTTCTTGGCTTGGACGCTGTGGCATTCGTAGCAGTGTTCGACAAAGACCGGTCGAACGTGCGTCTCGAAAAATTGAATCTGCTCCGGCGTGGGCTCTTCCCCCTGCACCACGTTACCCGGCAAGCCAATTCCCACAATCAGCAGCAGCGTCAACGTGACTCGATTCCGCGAGGGAACACCGTGACTACAGGGCATGGGGCCATTCCGAACAAGTGGCATACCGTCCGCCGTTTGCGTCGACAACGGCGAGAGCAAAGGGTGGGCAAAGGGCGAGGATCAACGCGTCTCTTATCTTACACAAGAAAGGCGAACCCATGTAAAGTCACCGAATGCGTCGACGGTGTCTTCCTGTCCCCCCGGTGGCCTGCTGCGTCCGTGTGAACATCATCCGATCCGATGTTCACGATCCAATGTTCACGATGTGATATGCGCGATGTGATATGCACGATGCGAGGTTCACGGGGGGAGGTTCATGTTGGCAATGGTTTCCAACCGCGTGCCCGTGACTCGCTCTGCCTCAGCCCTTTGGAGTCGCGAGTTTTTCATAACCCAACGCGTAAGCGAGGGGATATCACTCTTAACTTGGTCCCTCGCTAACGCGTCGGGTTATGGTTTGCTAGGTAAAACGGCAATGACGCAACTTCAAAACCTCAGCCTTCCGCTTCGATCAGTCTCAGAAAGGCGGGCACGAATTGTCGTAGTGCCCGAGATCGGTGGCTGATCGCTCGCTTGACGGCAAGATCCAATTCGCCGAAGGTGCGGTGATACTCACGGATAATGAACAGCGGGTCGTAACCAAAACCGGCGGCTCCTTGTCGTGAATGGGCAATCCGTCCGCTGCAGCGTGAATGGGCTTCGAGCCGCACATTGCCCTCGGGGTCGGACAGGCACAAGTAGCTGTTGAAGTGTGCCGTTCGACGATCGTCAGGCACGTCTTTGAGCGCTTCGAGCAATTTGTCGTTGTTGGCTTGGTCATCGCCATGTTCTCCGGCGTAACGCGCCGAGTGAACACCGGGTTGGCCACCGAGTGCGTCGACGGTCAACCCACTGTCCTCGGCCAAAACCCATTGCCCCAGATGTTTCGCTTGCTCGGTGGCCTTTAAGGCCGCGTTTTCAGCAAACGTCTCGCCCGTTTCCTCGACTTCGATCGCGCCGTCGACCTCGGACAACGCTAAAGCCTTGACTTTGTCTTGCGGCAGCAGCAGTTGAAGCTCGATCAATTTTTTGGCGTTGTTCGTACCGACGATGAACTGGAACATGGGCGTTTGTCTGAGGGGAAGAGTTTAGGATGAAATCCAGTGGGCGATCCGGTCGACCGCGGTGCGTAGCGATCGGGCCGCCATCACAAAATTGGTATGGCCGCTCACCTCGGGCTGGATCGCTTCATACAGCTCCGTTGCCTTGCGAAGCTTCGAGACTTTCTTCTTCGCCAGCTTTAAATAGACTGCCGGGTCTTCAACTTCGTCCACGGGGCCGACCGCCAAGATGAAGTCGTAAAGATCGCGAACGATATCACGGAGATCCTCGTCATCTTCGGCTTCGTCGCAATGCTTCAAAAACGTGCGAACCATCCACACGTGAGTAATTTCGGTATCAATCGCGCGAACACGCGACATCGGTTCTATCGAGGGATCCATCTGATTCGTGACCGTGTTTGACTGACGCGATTCTTCGAGGGGGACCGGAGCAGTGTCCTGATCCACGCCCAAGGTCCGACTCTCCTAACCACAACCGGAGAGGTGGGCGGAGACGCATCTCCGCCGAATCGTTAGCGTGATGCGCCTTCGATTCCCTCGGCCACGTTGCCGCCGGATTCATCAACCGCAGAGGACTCCACCGCGGCGGGCGATTCGACCGCACCAGTGGTCTCCACAGCTGCAGGTTTGGGGGCTGCCGCATGGCCATGAGGCGTGTTCATCGCCACGATCACGACTCCCACCACGGTCAATAGCATGCCCACCCACAGCAGCGGGTTGATGGTGACGTCGCCATGCAATTTGAGGATGGAAACGATCGCAGAGACCGAAACCGCACCGCCAAAAACAATCGGCATCACGAGTAGGGCGTTGCCACGGCTGGTCATCATCGCTGTCGTCAAACACACGGCACCGAACGCGCCTAGCGTTCCGGCTAGAAATCCCCATTTCATTGTGGGGTAATACGCCCCCGCGTAACTGAATGAGTCGCCTTTGACCTTCATCATCACCAACCCGCCGAGGATCGCGATGACCAAATAAGCGATGCCAATGAAGACGTAGGGTTTGAAGGGAGACCACATTGGCACGCCGCCGACTTTTGGCGCCTGAGCGTTACCGATCGTAGGCCCGTAACATCCCCAGAAGATCGCTGTGCCGAGGGCAAATAGAATTGGAATCAACATTTTGTTCATGAAACACTCAGTTAGAGGAACCGTGCAATCAGTGAGTGAGGGAAGTGAAAGCTCTTTCGGATCAAAGCTCTTTCGGGTCATCGTCCGTTGGGCAAACACAGCCCCCGTCGACATGAACTCGCCCATTCGGTAAAGCGGGACCCCTTGGCGAGTGAGATCGGTCGGAGTGCCTCGTCATTGCACTCGATGCCCAAAGTCGCAACGCCAACCGGGGAGCCCCTTCTCTGGGGCGGAGGTCAAAGTTTCTCGGAGGGCGATCGGATTTGGTTAGACGTTGAACAGGAAGTGGCAAATATCGCCATCCTGCATAATGTAACTCTTTCCTTCGACGCGAAGTTTTCCAGCTTGGCGAATTTCTTTTTCCGTCTTGTAAGTTTCGAGATCTTCGAGCGTGTAGACCTCGCAGCGAATAAACCCACGTTCAAAGTCACTGTGAATCACCCCGGCGCCTTGCGGTGCGGTTGCGCCTTTGGGAATTGTCCATGCGCGTACTTCTTTTTCCCCTGCGGTGAAGTAGCTTTCCAACCCAAGCGTGTCGTAGGTGGCCCGTGCGATTTGGTGCAGTGCTGGCTCGGCCAATCCGACCTCGGCTAACATTTCGCTACGATCGGGTTCTTCGAGTTCGGCCAGCTCGGATTCAAGTTTCGCACAAACACAAACCACCGTCGCACCGACCTTGGCCGCCTGGTCGCGAACTTTTTGGACCAACGGATCTTTGCCTTCGAGATCGTTCTCGCTGACATTGGCGACGTAGAGAACGGGCTTTGCGGACATCAAGCCGTAGCTGGAAACCGCCGATTGTTCGAGCGAGTTGAGCTCCAGCGTCCGAAGCGGTTCGTCTTTGCTGAGGTGTTCATTGCATTTCTGGATCACCGCGACACGCAGTTTCGCTTCCTTATCGCCGCTGCGAGCGGTCCGCTCGGCTTTGCTCAAGGCGTTTTCAAGGGTTTGAATATCGGCCAGCATTAATTCGGTTTCGATCGTGTCCATATCGGCGATCGGATCGACCGTGCCCGCGACGTGAATCACGTCGGGATCTTCGAAACAGCGGACGACTTGCACGATCGCGTCGACTTGACGGATATGGCTGAGGAATTTGTTACCAAGGCCTTCCCCCTCGCTGGCCCCTTTGACGATGCCGGCGATATCGACCAGCTTCAGAATCGCGGGAATGGTCTTCTGAGGGGTGATGAAGTGCGTGATTCGCGTCAAACGCGCATCCGGCACGCTCACGATCCCTTCATTCGGTTCGATCGTGCAAAACGGATAATTTTCGCTTTGGGCCGCTTTCGACGCCGTCAACGCGTTAAATAAAGTGCTTTTACCGACGTTCGGCAGACCAACAATTCCGGCTTCCATGGCAATGATTTCTATGTAAACAACTGGAGGTTACCCCGTGGATCACGTGCAAATCATTCCCCGATACTGAATGACCGCACCCATTGGGCTGAGCGCGAAATCGTATCAGCGAAACCGGCTTGCGCTAACGGTGGGAGCCGCTCGAATTCAGTTCCGGGACAAGCTTTTCCCTAATCAAGCAAGTTTTTTTGGAAATCGGCTTCAGAATCGCCCGCTCCGCAGCCGATCTCTAATTCTTGCAAGATGCAGCTCAATTTAGGTTTCATGGACGAAGCTGGTCGTCGCTTTTCACCAGCGGATTGCTCGTTGGTGCTTTAGCGGTTCCCGTTCGCTTAACACCCAGCTGCGAGCATTCAATTGCGAAACCTTACTCTTGGCGTCCTTATTGTTTCGGGCGGTACGTTAGCCGCGTTGCCCTTTCGACGCGTCCCCGATTACGTTGCCCCTACCACGATCGACGTTCCTCCCGGGGCGGTGTTGAACGCTGCAGCAGGGCCGGCCACTGGACCGACGCACAAGATGAATAATCTCGTGCAGTTGCAAGCATCCACGGTCCCCCCAAGTCTGCGCACCGATTTCACCGAAGACCTCGTCTTGGAAACGACGACGATCGACGCCTTCGACACCGAATCGTTTGAGTCGTTTTCCTGGAACAAACACAGTGAATCGGCATCGCGACTGAGCCACCGAGGCGAAGCCTTTAAACCGTTGACCTACGAGGATTTGGCGGTTCCCATTTCGCGTCCCTCCGTAGTGAACGATCGCTACAGTGCGACCGCGCCCGCCTTCGCACAGGCCGAAGCCCAGCGCAATGCCCAGGTGGCGGGCGAAGCGGTCGCCAAAATGAATCCCATCGAAGCGGGCGTCTCCAGCGAAGCATGGCAACGTCCGTCGATTCCTCCCACCGCAGCAGCGTCTACGACCGGATCCATCGCGGCCACCGAATCGCTGCCGAGCTTCCAGGCGGCGAATCGCTTTGCTCAGGTGAACCCCGCTGCTAATCCATCGCTATCGTCCTTGGCGACAACATCGCAAGGATCAGCAACCGCTGCGGGAGGAAATGGGGCGGGAGCATCCGCCACGGCTCCAGCTCGCCAAAACGCGACTCTCGCCAGCAGCCCGCGCCGCGAATCCGATCCTTTGTTGCCGGCACCCGCACCGCAACCCGCCGAGCGGATACGCCAATGGATTACCCAGCCCGAGTAGTTCACGCGGATAAGACTGCCTACGAGCGGCCCGACAACGTTCGCCATGGCGATCAACGTTGGCCCCATCAAACATTTCCATTCTCTGCTACGCCGCGGCGTCCTGCTGTAAAGCCTGGAACGCCGGTGGTACACTGAACCTGCCCCCCCCCCTCAAACGAATATTCCTGTTCGGAGTGAATAAGCCCTATGTCGAGTGATCTAGATCGTCTGCGCGGATCCCGTTGTCTTGTTACCGGCGGATCGGGCTTTATCGGCTCCCACCTCGTCGATGCACTCCGAAACGCGGGAGCGAGTGTTCGCGTGCTGGACAACTTCAGCACCGGTTTCCGCCACAATTTGGAACACACCACTGCGGACGACAACGTTGAAATCGTCGAAGGCGATGCATCGGACTCTGATTGTGTCGCAAACGCAACTCAAAATATCGACTACATCTTTCATCACGCCGCCATGGCGAGTGTCCCTCGCAGCATGCGTGAACCGGCGTTATGTCACGCGTGGTGTGCAACCAGCACCGTCGAATTGCTCAAAGCAGCCGCGGACAATGGAGTCAAACGACTGGTCTTGGCATCCACCAGTGCCGCGTATGGGGATTCGCCTTTCGTTTCCAAACGGGAATCGGATTCGGTCGCTCCGTTGTCACCCTATGCCGCCGCAAAATTGGCCGCGGAATCGTATTGCCAAGCGTTCTACCGCGGCTTTGGGTTGGAAACTGTGGTGCTGCGATACTTCAACGTCTTTGGTCCGCGACAAGATCCTAAGAGTGAATACAGCGCGGTCATTCCTCGGTTCGTTTCGATGATCTTGTCTGGCGAGCGACCGGTCATCTATGGCGATGGCGAACAATCACGCGACTTTGTTTATGTCGGCGACGTCGCACGTGCGAACCTGTTGGCGGCTACCTCACCCACCGCTGCTGGTGGAACGTTCAACATCGGACGTGGCGAGCGAACGTCGCTGTTAATGTTGCTGCATTCGCTCCGTGAGATCCTCGGCCAAGGCATCGAGCCGATCCACGAAGCCGCGCGGGCCGGCGATGTTCGCGATTCGCTTGCGGACATTAATGTCGCACGTTCACGACTCGGTTTTGAGCCTCAAGTCACGATTCCTCAGGGACTCGAAATGAGCGTCGAGTTTTATCGCAGTCTGGTAGCGAGTGTTTAGATAAAGCAGAGTCGATGCTTGCTTTGGGGCGAACTCGTTTTTCAGATCAGCGAACGTTGAAGTGTTATCCCCCACGCCACACCGGAGTGAAGCGATGAGCAACGACAATCCGTTTTCTGCGAACCAACCGCCCCAGCATCAACCGCCGCTTCCCACCAGCAACCCGAAAAGTGGAACCTCGACGATGGTCATCGTTGGGGTCGTCCTGGCCGTCGGCCTGGCCTTCATGCTGGTGTGCGGCGGAATCCTCGTGGCGTTGATGTTCCCCGCAGTTCAAGCGGCACGCGAAGCGGCGCGGCGAACGTCGTGTGCAAACAATCTCAAACAGATTGGCTTGGCGATGCACAATTATCACGACGTCTACGGATCGCTTCCGCCGGCGTATACTGTGGACGAAGATGGTCGTCCATTGCACAGTTGGCGTACGTTGATCTTGCCCTTCATGGAACAGCAAGCTCTGTATCAAAAGATCGACTTCTCGAAGCCTTGGGATGCACCGGAGAATCGGCAAATCTCGCAAACCGTGGTTCCCACCTACCATTGTCCTTCCACGGTCACCGATCCGGCCATGACAACCTACGTGGCGGTGATCGATCCGCGAGGAATCATGTCGGGGCCGGAGTCGACGGTCATCCGGCAGGTCTCCGACGGATTGGCTAATACAATCTTGCTAGTTGAAACCAGCCCCGATCACGCCGTCAACTGGATGAGCCCTGACGACATCGACTTGCAGCGTTTTCTCGACCGCGGAGCCACGCACCAACAAGGCGCACATCCTGGTGGCACTCATCTGTTAATAGGCGACGGTGCAGTGAAATTTCTGGCCGATTCCGCTGCCGCGCCTTTGCGAGAAGCCCTGGTCACGAAAGACGGCAACGAAGACTTGTCGGGCGACTTTTGACGGGCCTCGCCATCCTCGGGTGCGGGCCCGTAGCCTAGCATCGCCAAGCGTCGCGTATACATCGACATTGCCGAAAAACGGTTCTCGTCGATCCGCATCCGCGATCGACTGGCGGCTATGCATTCACGTCGCAGCGGCTCACACGGATGGACTCCATCAAATCCTCGATGGATCCGCCCGCGGCGTAAGCAAATTCGATTGCAATCGATTCTCCCGCCTTGATATCAAACGGAGTTTCGATGGGCAGTACCAAACATTGGTTAGGCCAAGTGATTGCCTGTTCTGTTTTCATATCGATCGAAACGACGTTCTGGGTCACGAAACGCAGCGCGTTGACGCTGCCTTCGCGAACGCAGTCGACGTTTTCACGCACGCTGAATTGCATCGGTATGGTCTCGTCATACGAAATGCTGGCATAAGGCGATAGTGCTGCGAATTCGGTGGTGCGTGGTTGATCCAACCGCGGAGCTTGGAACATCGGCAGGGGGGCGTGATAGCCGGCGAAGTCAAACGATTGGTAGATCGGTTGCGTCATCAAAATCGAAGCTTCGGGTAAGAAGCGTGGCAATGCCGGTCCATGAGCCCGTTGGTAACGTTGTTTGAATGCCGCGATCACTTGAGCTTGTTTTTCTCGTAACAGCCCAACGTGAAGCATTTCGCAGACGACCACATCGACTGGCTTATCGGGTACGTATTGTGTCGCATCCGCGTGGATCACGGTGATTTGGTCCTCCAGTCCATTGTCGCGGACAAAGCGTCGAGCCGTCGCCACCAACTCGGGGTTGCGCTCCACGCAACTGACTTTCGCACCGCAGCGAGCGGCCAAGGACGAGAGGATGCCGGTTCCCCCACCGAGTTCGACAACGTGCATTCCCGGACGGACGTTCAATTCGATGGCATCACGAAAGGCGCCGACTCGATCCTCATCCTGTAGCATGTTGTAGTGATAAAGCAGCGGGATGTATTGGCCGAGTGTCTTTTCTTCCTGCGATAGCCGAGCTCTGGAGATTCGCTCGTGGGCTATCGCTGGGGGATTGTCTGATAGCGAGGAATAAGTTGGACGGCGGACCGAGGAAGTCGTTTGCATTTTGAGGAGCCGATTCACGAACGGGGGGGCGAGAGCATGACGAAACGCAGCGAGGGGGAGTAAGCCAGCCCGCGCACGCTACCTTGCCACGGGGCCCCGGCGGCACGTTAGCCAGATTTGAAGCTGGGGCTCAAGATTAATTTCAATTCGTGTGCACAATCGCACCCACTCCCCCCCATGCGTGTTCTGGCCGGTAAGGTGGGAATAGGGACCGTTGACTCGCGTTTACTGCGGGGCTGATATGACTACGGACGGGGTGATTTGACCGTCGTTCACTCCAGGGCACCCCCGGCTGAGCGGTTCCACCTGGATTGCTTGGCGCTAGCAAGCAGTCTCTCGTAAATTAGCGGGAAAATAGACGGCAACATGTCGAATTGAGGGGTACGGTTGAAGACATCGACCCCGAATCATGTTGTCACAGCAGGCGGTCAGTGCTAATGAACATCGATAGAAACAGTGTTCGTCGCGACAATGAGACGAAATCCACTGCTTCGGCCGCACTCATCACCCCCTTAAATCAAATAAAAACGATGCCACAACAAACACTCGAAGCTTCAAAAGACCAGTTGAGCGGGATCCTGGCTCCGCTCTCGGATGAACTTCGCCGGCACCTTTATTACACGCTCGGCCATTACACCGACGATGGTCATCCCCACTACTACTATCGCGCTTTGGCGACTGCGGTTCGCGATCGCATCACCGAGCCTTGGCAAGCGACGCAAGAACGGATTGCGAAAACCGACGAACGTTGCGTCCACTACTTCTCGCTCGAATTCTTGTTGGGGCGTTCGCTCAACAATGCGGTCCAGAACTTGGATCTTGATGAGCCCACTCGGGACGCATTGCATCAATACGGCGTCGCGCTCGAAGAGATCGTTGAGCATGAACCTGATGCCGGGCTCGGCAACGGTGGCCTCGGTCGTTTGGCAGCCTGTTTTCTCGACAGCTGTGCGAATTTGCGTTTGCCAGTCACTGGATACGGCATCCGCTACGAGTTCGGAATGTTCCATCAAACGATCGAAAATGGTCGTCAAGTGGAAGGTCCCGATCACTGGCTCCGCGATGGCAACCCGTGGGAAATCGAACGCCACGAAGACGCGAAGACCATTCGCTTCTACGGCCATACCGAACGGGCTTTAGATGAGCAAGGCAAACCGCGTACGCGCTGGGTTGGCACCAACGATTTGTTGGCGATTCCTTACGACATGCCGATCCCAGGTTACAAGAACCAAACCGTCAACACCTTGCGTCTTTGGAAGGCCGAGGCGACGGACGTCTTTGATCTCGAAGAATTCAACTCGGGTAACTATCCCGACGCGGTGGTTCAAAAGAACAACGCCGAACAGATCTCGATGGTTTTGTATCCCAACGATGCGAGCGAGAATGGAAAGGAGTTGCGACTAAAGCAGCAATACTTCCTCAGCTCGGCTAGTTTGCAAGACGTGCTCGAGTCTTGGGTCGCCAAGCATGGCGAAGACTTCACCGATTTCGGGCGTTTGAATTGCTTCCAGCTGAACGACACCCATCCTGCTAGCTCGGTACCCGAGTTGATGCGTTTGTTGTTGGACGTGTACCACCTTGACTGGGATTCCGCCTGGAAGATCACGACCCAGTGCATGGCCTACACCAACCACACCTTGCTCCCCGAAGCGTTGGAGCGATGGAGTGTTGCGTTGTTCAGCCGCCTATTGCCTCGTCTGCTTGAAATTATTTATGAGATCAACGAGCGATTCTTGACCGATGTCGCTAAGAAATATCCAGGCGATGTCGCATTACTCCGCCGCGTTTCGTTGATCGAAGAAGGGGACCAGCCGCACATTCGCATGGCTTACCTCAGTATTGTGGGAAGCTTTTCGGTTAATGGCGTCGCCCACTTGCACACCGAGCTCCTGAAGAGCGGTTTGTTCGCGGACTTCTACAAACTGTGGCCGGAAAAGTTTAACAACAAGACGAACGGTGTGACTCAGCGGCGTTGGTTATCGCACTGTAACCCCGGCTTGCGCAACCTGTTGAATGAAACGATTGGTAGCGGTTGGGAATCGGATTTGACTCAATTGAGTAAACTGATTCCGTTCGCCGACGATGCCTCGTTCCGTGAGCGCTGGAAAGCGGTGAAGTTGGAAAACAAGCGTCGCTTAGCGGATTACGTGAAAGCCAACACTGGCGTTGAATTCAATACCGATGCGGTGTTTGATGTTCAAGTCAAACGGATCCACGAATACAAGCGTCAACTGCTCAACGTGCTGCACGTCGTTCATCTCTATGACCGCATCATGCGTGGCGAAACGAAAGGCATGGTACCACGTTGCGTGTTGATCGGCGGCAAGGCGGCTCCCGGCTACCACGTCGCAAAGTTGATCGTGAAGTTGATTAACAACGTCGCGGCGGTCGTCAATGCCGATCCCAAGACGAAGGGTTTGTTGCGATTAGTTTTCTTTCCGAATTATCGCGTTTCGTCGATGGAGATCATTTGTCCGGGGACCGAGTTGTCCGAGCAAATTTCGACTGCGGGCAAAGAAGCATCGGGTACTGGCAACATGAAATTCATGATGAACGGTGCCTTGACGATCGGCACCCTGGACGGTGCAAACATCGAAATTCGCGAAAAAGCGGGGGCTGAAAACTTCTTCCTGTTTGGACTCGATGAAGTTGGTGTCCAGGAAGAAAAGAAGGTTTACGATCCCAACGCGATCATTGCTGCGGACGAGGAAATTCGACGTGTCATGGAATTGATCGAAGGCGGCCAGTTCAATGAACAGGAGCCAGGGATCTTCGATCTCTTGACCAAAGGGCTGCGAAATCCTCACGACCCATGGCTGACGATTGCGGACTTGCGCAGTTACATTGACGCCCAAACCGAGGCCGGAGAAACTTATTTGGACCAAGAGAAATGGAACCGAATGAGCATCCTGAACTCGGCAAATAGCGGCTGGTTCTCAAGCGACCGTACGATTGCTCAGTACGCTGATGAGATTTGGAACGTCAAGCCACTGGAGAATGCGTAATGCGTTTTCCTAGATCATCAGGGATTCTTTGCCATATAACCAGTTTGCCTACCGCGAGCGAAGCTCGTGAATATGGCATTGGTGACCTGGGTAAGGCGTCGTACGCATTCGTCGACTATTTACAAGCGGCCGGACAAACCATTTGGCAGGTGTTGCCATTGGGGCCTCCCGCGGCTGGCGATTCGCCCTACAGCAGTTATTCTGCGTTCGCAGGCAACCCGCTGCTGATTAGCCTCGACATGCTCGTCGAAGAAGGTTGGTTAAGCGAGCATGACATCGCGTTGCCGTCGGGATTGAGCACTCCACGGGCACAGGTCGATTATGCCTTGGTTAGTGAATTCAAGTTGCCCGTGTTGCGAAAAGCGTTTGACAATTTTTGCGAACGCGGCAGCCAGCAGCAGCGCGAGGACTTCGATCGCTTTATTGAATTGAACGCTTGGTGGCTGGACGACTTCGGTCGCTTCGAAGCCTTGATGCGGCATTTCGGCAAGGCGGATTGGACCCAGTGGCCCGCCGAACTTGTTCGTCATGCAGCGGGGCCTGAATTCGAGCAAACCATCGAGACTTGGGACGCTAAACTTAGTAGCGAAATCCAGTTTGCCGAGTTCCAGCAATTCGTTTTTGATTCCCAGTGGCGGCGACTGAAACAATACGCCAATGATCGCAACGTGCGGGTCTATGGCGACATGCCCATTTTCGTCGCTCATGAAAGCGCTGATGTCTGGGCCAACCAATCCATCTTCTGTTTAGCTGAATCGGGTAAGCCGACGCTCGTAGCCGGGGTACCACCGGATTACTTTAGCAAAACAGGTCAGCTCTGGGGTAACCCTCAGTATCGCTGGGATGTGTTGGAACAAACCGATTACCGTTGGTGGGTCCAGCGTTTTGGTTACGCGTTCCAGCAATTCGACTTGTTGCGAATCGATCACTTCCGCGGCTTCGAAGCGTATTGGGAAATTCCTGCTAGCGCGAAAACGGCCGTTGGCGGCAAGTGGGTCGAGGGACCTAAAGAAAAGGTATTCGATGCGGCTCGTGAAAAGCTCGGGGAGTTGGCGTTGATCGCCGAAGACCTTGGCATGATCACCGAATCGGTTCACGAACTTCGCGACCGTCTTGGATTTCCAGGCATGCGGGTGTTGCAGTTCGGATTTGATGTGAAGGAGGATGATTTCCATCGTCCCAGCACCTATCCGGAACACTCGGTCGCCTACACCGGCACGCACGATAATGACACCGTGATGGGGTGGTATAAAGCACGTAAAGTAGCCAAGGGGCAAGAAGATTTATTAGCGGAGGTCGTCACCAGCGATACCGACATCCATCTTCAATTGATTGCTGCGGTGCTTCATTCGGCATCGGACACCGCGATCATTCCGGTCCAAGACATCCTGGGGCTCGGCAACGAAGCGCGAATGAATATGCCGGGATTGGCCGATGGGAATTGGGCTTGGCGATTGATGCCGGGACAATTGACCGACCCGGTTGCGAAAACGATCGGTGAAATGACACGAAACGCGGGGCGTTGAGCAACGTGAAGATTTGGATCGACGCTGATGCGGCACCTCAAGACGTTAAACAGATTGTTTTTCGTGCCGCTAAACGATTGGACGTTGAAACGATCTTGGTTGCTAACCGCCCGCTCGATGTGCCACCGGCCCTGACGATGGTCCGGTCGGTGGTGGTCCGTGACGGGGCTGATCAAGCCGACCGTTACATTGAAATGCATAGCGAACGCCATGACATTGCCATCACCGCTGATTTGCCATTGGCGGGCTTATTGGTGGAAAAAGGTGTCTTTGTGATCGACCCTCGCGGTGATGAATACTCGCCCAATACGATTGCGTCGCGTCTCTCGATGCGGAACTTTATGGACGATTTGCGAGGCGAGGGAATGGTGGTCGGCCGCACATCCCCGTACGGCGATGCCGATAAGAAGGCATTCGCTGCGACGTTCGATCGATTGCTAACCAAGGCATTGCGAATCGCGAGCAAGTGAGTCACCGTATCGCTGGTTCGGCCCCGCTGCAGCACATCGTCTTTCTTGCAAAGCGAGCGAAACCCGGGCGAGACCAGGGACTGGCAAGTGCAGCCAGGTTGATCCTCAGACGCCGCGACGCTCCGGCACCGTTCCCAGGGCAGGGAATTTGGCCACAGGGGGATTTCTGCAAACCGTAGCAGACACGCCCCGACAAAACGGTGGCTATCGTCGCCGGATGGTGGGAATGCGTTGAAACATTCCACGCTCTGGCGAGCGTAGCTATGGCGAAATCGATTTTTGTTGGACGCGTCTTGGCAACATCCGCTACGATGACTTTTGGCAATCATGGGGGTGCGCTCGAATGTCCAATCCATCGGAATCGGATCGCAGAAAACCAACGTTGCGAGCGGCGCTCGTTTCGCCAACGGCGATTTCGAATTTGGTCGCCTCGCTATCGTTGGTCGCTTGCGTGATGTTACCGCATTCGGTCGGGTGCAACGATGAGTCATTGCGACCGATTGAGATTATGGGGGCCGAGGCCGCGGAGGGGAGACCGCTGATCACGCTCACGTTCTTCTGGCCTTACGTGTTTGGCCTGGGCACGTTTCTCCTGTTTATCGCCCTTGTCGTCGTTCGCCCTCGACAAATTGAACGCTTCTTGATTGCGCTGCCAATCGGATTTTCTTTGTATCTGTTTGCGATTTGGCTTTTGTTGTTGTTCAGCAGCACGAGCGAAAGCCGGGTCGCCATGGTCTGTGCCGCCATCGTCATCCCCTCGGCTACCCTCGTTGGTATCCGCATGACATGGTTTTGGATGGAAGGACAAAAGGTTGCCGCGGCGACGTGGGCACAAACCTACCTCAGTGTTCTGGCGATCTTTTCGCTGCGATGGTTTTGGATGATGCCGATTAAGCGTCTGTTGTACGGAGGCGTCTTATCCATGATTGCCGTAACCATGATTATGATTGCATCGTGGACGTGGACGTCATGGGCCAAGCATGACTTGGCGGACGAAAACCATCCGGCCGAACCGTTCCAATTGTCACTCCAGCAAATCATTTTCGGTATTCTGTTCATCGCGATCGCGATGACGTACTGGCGTTTTATGGAAGCGCAATAATGGGGAACATGCCAATGCGTACCGCCCACGCAACTTTGCGGGTAAGCGTCACGCCTTGGGGTTGGGGGATCGGGTTGTTGATCAGACGCGTTTCAACCTTCAGCGATGGTTTGCCTGCGTCGCCTGCGAACCTGTGTCGCCTGCTAACATGCCCCGCAGTTCACAGAATCGATCGTCATCGACCCCAACGAAATACGGTTTCTCGTGGCGCATTCAAGCGAGGCTGAATCAGGCCCGCTTTCGTTCATTCGCTCCGATTCAGCGGGGTGACGTATCTGCGAGAGGTTCAAAGGGAGATGGAGTGTTCGACAACTCGATCCGTTTTGCGGCAGTGGGCATTGTGACCGTTTCCACGCCCTTTGCCAGGGTGATATTCGAAACGTTGATCCAATCGCAATTCGCTCCGTAAATGCCGCGGCGAGCGTTGGAAACATAAACGTCGTGAATCACCGCACGCTTCACGAAGCGAGCGGGATTGTTTCGCGCTCCCAACTGCACAGCCGAGTCCGCAACCAACCCTTGTGAATCACCCACCTTGACCGGATCATTCGGCCGGAAGATCAAATCGGAAACAATACACGGTCCCCCATTACCAAGGTACACACCGCGAAGAACATTGCCTCGTATTTCACAGTGGTGGACACGAAAGCCTGTGGTTGTGTTTGTGCGAAATCCAAATGACATTGGGAAATCCGTTCGGCGGTTCGTCACGATGCAATTATCGATAACCACGCCCCCTATATGAGCCGCCTTGACCGCCGATTTCTGCACGTCCTCGAACGCGCAGTCCTCGATCCGAAGTACGACATCGACGTCGGCGTCTGAGGGCATACTCACCGATGCTCGGATCGCGTCCGCATCGATGTCATTCAACTTGTCCGTTACCGTGAAAATGTCGCGAAATGTACACCCCGTGATGCGACCGTTTGATGGAATCGTGACCGGCGTTAACGGGTTCGTGTCGTTAACGACGTCTCCGTAGCGGAATGCACCCACAAACCCCTTGCCGATTGGTTTTCCATCGCCGTGATTTGAAATGTCTTGGAATCGGCTCGAACGCACCAACCAATCATTAACCCCATCGACACTGATCCAAAGGGGATAGAGATTTCCAACGCCCTTCTTCCCTGAGTGCACGTTCTGAATCACCCCATCGGAAAAGGCGAATCGATGCGACCCTTTATAGACGCGAATCATTCCGGGATAGTTTGATTTGCCATTACCGTCAAACGTGATGCCGCGAATCGCGACATCCGCTGAAACGACTTGAATTAGCTCCCGTCGGGTTCCAGAAATGACCGTAGCCTTGCCACACAGAACCGTCGGATTGCGGATCGCCACGGTTGAGTTAATGGTGTACGTGGCGCCGTCGACCAGCTTGACAACATTAGAACGCGACACCGCAGCGATTAAGTTTGCTGTATCCGTGTCCGCATCACCCGAAGGCTGAATCGTCTCGTGAGCGCCCGATTCATCGGCAACCGCTGGTAACGGATGCGCCGGCCATGAAATCAGGGCGAGGAGCATGGTGAAGCTCCGTAAAGTCGTCGAGACGTCCATCTGATTTCTGAGTGATTCGCTGGTAGCTTGGAATCGGCCGTTTTCGGGATCGGTGAAACGATTCTAAACGAACTTGCTATGTCGTTGGACATGCAGGCTCCGATTTCCGCTACGCAGATTTTCGATCGTTTTCCCGTAAACCCGTGTCATCTTTGACACCATGACAAATCGAGCCCTTCGAATCCTTGGATCGAATACTCGTTGGATCGAAGACTGCATTGCGAAAGACTCCTTCGTTCTACGGTGGAGTGGTGGGGGGCCGCTGTATCGGTTTCAAATCCAGCCATGCAACGCAGGGGGGGGCAACGCAGGGGGAGCAACGCAGCGGGGCCCGACGCAGCGGGGCCCGACGCTTCTCTGCGCAGGGAAATAAAACGGTCTTGATAGCAATGTCAATGCGGTCAAATAGGAATTCAGGGAAGGCCTAGCACTTCGGGGGGGCGTGGAGGGCTTTCTAACGTGCCATTTCTTCTGGGGCCGCATTGCCAAGGGGCCGGTGGCTGGATCCTAAGCATCCCCGTTGGACCCAGAATGTGGTTGGACGCAGAACCTCGTTTTTGCCGTCTTGCGTGGAAAAACAGAGCAATTTGGCAAATGCGGGAGCGAACGTGCTCGTCACCTTGGAGACTTCTGGGAAATCCTCCCCTAACCATTACGAATCGATGCATCAAAATGGGATACAATAGGCTATAATGAACGCCCCACCCCGATCCCGACCCTGCTGCTGCCCCTTCCTGCCCGGTTTGATTCGCTTCCCGAGATGATTCGTATGTGTATCATTGCTCAGGATTTGACGCCCCCCGACAGACAGTCCTGCCCCACTCGAGTGGACTTTATGCTCACCATCATTCGACATTGTCGCAATTCGTTCTGGCTCGCGTTGAGCATCGCTGCTTCGTTGGTTTCCGCCTCAGCTGCAGCCGAGGTACCTCTCAGCTTTGAACTCGATATCCAACCGATTTTGTCGGCACAATCTTGCAATTCGGGCGCTTGTCACGGGAAGCAACGGGGCCAAAACGGCTTCCAACTATCGTTGTTAGGGTTTGATCCCGAATTCGACCACGCTGCGGTAACCCGCGAGGCTCGAGGGCGACGGATCTTCCCCGCATCACCGGAGAACAGCCTGCTGCTTCTCAAAGCGACAGCCGAATTACCGCACGGTGGCGGACGAAAGATCGAGCGGGGCTCGGAAGACTATCAAATGTTGAAGCAGTGGATCCGCCAAGGAGCGCCGCGTCGCGTTGAAGGCGAGCCGGTGCTCGAGAAAGTGACACTCGAGCGCACTTCCTTTTCGCTTTCGCCAAAGGAGTCTCAACCGTTGCGAGTGACGGCGCATTACAGTGACCAATCGACGCGTGATGTCACCCGGTTGGCCACCTATCTCTCGAACGACGATGCCATCGTTTCGGTCGACGCCAACGGCGTCATTCAAGCCGGTGATTTACCTGGTGAAACGGCGGTGATGGCGCGTTACATGTACCACATCGAAGTGGTCAACGTCGCAATTCCTCAAACGGAACCGTTGCCGGCTTCCTTGTTCGAATCGTTGCCGCGAAACGGTTTCATTGACGAATTGGTTTACGAAAAACTGCAATCACTGGGAATCGAGCCCTCGTCGGTGGTTGACGATCATGTCTTCTTGCGGCGAGCCAGCCTCGATTTGATTGGCCGCTTGCCAACGGCCGAAGAAGCTCGTGAGTTTCTCGATGGCAGCGAGAGTGAAAGCCCAGCGGACCTCAGAGCCCAGCTCGTCGACCGACTGCTCGAGCGGCCTGAGTTTGCCGACCATTGGGCCGGATATTGGGCCGACCTGTTGCGCCCGAATCCTTACCGCGTCGGCATCAAAGCGGTGATGAATTACGACAACTGGATTCGCCAACAATTTCGTGACAACGCACCCTACGACACCTTCGTTCGCCAACTCGTGACGGCCAAAGGCAGCACATGGCAAAATGGTGCCGCAACCCTTTATCGCGATCGACGCAGCCCCGACGAAGTGGCTACCATGGTCAGCCAATTGTTTCTTGGGATTCGACTGGACTGCGCCAAGTGTCACCACCATCCGTTTGAAAAGTGGAGCCAGCAAAACTTTTACGAATTTGCTGCCTTCTTCTCCAAGGTCGGTCATAAGGGCACCGGATTGTCGCCACCTATCTCCGGAGGCGAAGAAGTGGTGTACACATCAACCCGTGGATCGGTGCGGCACCCGTTGACCCAAGAGCAAATGACGCCGACGCCTCTGTTCGAGATCGCTGGGCTGGATGATGCCAACACGACCGACGCCAGCAGCGAAGAACCGGTTGACCCCCGTGATGCGCTGGCCGACTGGATGACATCAACGGACAACGAATTCTTTGCTCAAGTGCAAGTCAATCGAACTTGGGCCATGTTGTTGGGACGCGGCTTGGTCGAGCCTGTGGATGATTTGCGTAGCACCAATCCCGCGACGAATCCGGCGTTACTAAATGCCTTGGCGGCTGATTTTCAAGCCTCTGGATACGACTTCAAACACTTGCTCAAGACGATCACATTGTCGCGAGTCTACCTGCACAGTTCCGAACCGACCGCGTCCAATGTCGGTGACCACTCGAACTATTCACGGCACTACCGTCGCCGATTGCGAGCCGAGGTTTTGCTGGACGCGGTCGCCGATGTTACGGAGGTTCCCGAGGCATTCCAAGGGATGCCACCAGAGTCACGTGCCAACCAAGTTTGGACGACTCGGGTCAACTCGATATTTTTGGATACCTTTGGACGCCCCAACGAGAACCAAGATCCACCCTGTGAGCGGACTCCTGAATCGACCGTTACCCAGGCGCTGCATCTAATGAACTCTCAACAGCTCGACCAGCGAGTGCGGTCTGACAACGGTCGCGCCGCCCGATTGGCTAGCAGCGAAATGACGGCGCAACAGATTGTCGACGAACTGTATTTGTCCGTGTTCTCGCGGTATCCCGTCGCGAGCGAGCAAGCGTACGCTGCAAAGCTGATTACTGAGGCAACGGACCGCCGCAGTGTGATCGAAGACATTATGTGGGCCATGCTCAATTCCCCAGAATTCTCAATCCTCAATTAGGTACGGAACCATGACGACACGCCCCCTGCCGAACTGTGACGGCATCACTCGCCGCGACGGACTGAAACTCGGATTGCAAGGCTTGATCGCCGGAGGTCTCGCCGGTGCGCTGCGTGCAACTTCGGCTCAGGCCAGCCAAGCGCAACCGTCGACACTCAAAAAACAAGCCGATGCGTGCATCTTGATTTGGATGGATGGAGGCCCGAGTCACTACGAGACATTTGACCCGAAACCCGAAGCACCCATCGAAATTCGTGGTAAGTTCGAGCCGATCGCCACGCAAACCCCCGGAATTTACTTTTCGGAACCGATGAAGCGTTTGGCCGCGATCTCGGATGATTTGGCAATCGTCCGTTCGATCCGACATGACCAAGGTAACCATGGTGCGGGAAATCATTACATGATGACTGGGGCGCCAACACGAATTCCGGTTGGTTGTGGCGCGTTTGTCAGTTTTCACCCCAGTCTAGGGAGCGTGGTGTCGCACCAGATCGGTGCCCCCGACGGCATCCCCGCCTACTTTTCGATCCCCAGCATGTCGCGTTCGGGCGGTCCCAATTTTCTCGGTGCCAAACATGCCCCCTTTGTCGTCCCCGATAATCCAAATAGCGAGAAGTTTCGGGTTCGTGACGTCACGATTCCCAACGGCTTGACCGACGCGCGTTTTGCGTCACGCCAACAGATTCGTAAGGAAATCGATAAACTGATGCGGATCAAGGACGCAGCCGCGGCCGATCCGGTGATGGCGGCAGATGAGTTTTATGCTCAAGGGATGGAATTGGTCAGCAGCCCGCAATCGCAAGCTGCCTTTGACATTCACGCCGAGCCCGACAGCGTTCGCGACGCCTACGGTCGCAATGCCTTCGGTCAACAAGCGTTGCTGGCGCGTCGCTTGGTTAGCGCTGGCGTGCCCTTTGTCACGCTTGCGCAAGGCGGCTGGGATCACCACCGCGACCTGTTCAATGCGTATGACAAAAAGATGCCCTCCTTCGAGGCCACGATCGCAGCGTTGGTGTCGGATCTCAAGGACCGTGGCATGCTCGAGCGGACATTAGTGATCGCGTTGGGTGAATTCGGACGCACGCCGAAGATCAATAAAGACGGTGGTCGAGATCATTGGTCCAATGCGATGAGTGTGATGTTTGCGGGCGGCGGAACATCGGGAGGCCAAGTCATTGGTGCAACCGATCGCCATGGTTACGCCGCGGTCGAACGGGTGCTGGCTCCCGAGAATTTTGTCTCGACCGTCTATCGCAAACTCGGTATCGATCCTGGGCAAATGTTGAATTCACCTGAAGGCCGACCTGTGCATTTGGTCAGCGACGAGACGCCGATTTCGGAATTGATGAGCTGATGCAAAAGACATTCGAATCACGATTCACTCCACGTAGCATCCAAGCTTCATCGATTGTCGTAGCTGAACCGCTCGCCGCGTGTGCGAGTCGATCGCGTTGCGTTACGACCGTCGTCCGAAGGTTGTCTCTGACGTTGCTCTTTGGATTGTGTGTGTCTTCCACTGCATCGGCACAAGTTAAACTCGATCGCTTCTACCCGCCGGTGGTTTCCGTCGGTGGTAAAACCGTCGTCAAAGCGGAAGGGAAATTCCCAAACTGGCCTGCCAAAGCCGTGGTCGATCGCGACGATGTGGAAGTGGTTGTCGAAAAAGAGTCGGGGCAGCTCAGCGTGAATTTGTCCTCCGATGTGGCGCCCGGGGTTGTCTGGGTTCGCTTGGTGGATGACACGTCCGCGTCGAAGCTCGTGCCGCTGTTGATCGCGCCGATGACGGCGGTCGCGGAGGTCGAGCCAAACCAAAAAATCAGCGAGGCAACGGCGGTCAATTTGCCCACCGTGGTCTACGGGCGGCTGGCGAAATCCAATGACATCGATACCTTTCGCGTCAATCTTAAAAAGGGACAAACGTTCATCGCATCGATGCTCGCCCATCGCCCGCTGCAATCCCCGATGGATGCCGTGATGCAGTTGGTCGATCAACGCGGCAACGTACTCGCTCAAGCGGATGATGATCGTGGTCTCGATCCACAGCTCGTCTACGAAGCCAGCGAAGACCGTGAGCTCTTTGTGCGGACGTTTGCCTTTCCGGAAACTCCCAACAGCACGATTGGATATGCCGGGTCCGATTCGTTTGTTTACGCCATTCGTATGACGAACGACGTTTTTGTTGATCATGCGTTGCCGCTCGTCGTCCCACCGAATCATTCCCCGTCTAACAGTGTCGCGTACGGTTGGAATATGGCTGCTAAAGTCGATCTCAATCAAACCGCGGCAACGAAGCAATCGCCGCAGATCGCACATGTTCCCTCGGCACTCGGTTGGCAATGGCAAACGACGCTTCCGCAAGATGCGATTGTGGTACAAGAAACCGACGGTGACGATGCGGCCCACGCCCCGTCACTGCCTTGTATCTTTTCAGGCCATATCACTGAGCCTAACCAGACCGATCGGTTGCGTTTCAAAGTGAAGGCATCGACACGCTACGAAGCGGTTGTGCATTCACGAGCATTCGGGTTTCCGCTTATCGCCCTACGTCGCGTGATCAACGTTGCCGACGGCAGCGAGCTGGCGAGGAACGACGATTTGGCTCGCGACCAATTTCCCGCCGTAGTCGCGTTTAGCTCCAAAGTTGAGGGTGAAGTGGAGTTGCAGATCTCGGATCTTGTCGACGGTCATAGCGCCCGCCACGCCTATAGCGTCGTGATCAGCGAAGCGTCCGCAACGGTAGAATTGACCGTCGCCGAGGATCACTTTGCAATCAATAAAGAGGGTAGCATCGAGATTCCAGTGACGGTCTCGCGAAAGCATGGCTTCGACAAAGAGCTAACGATCACCGCGGAAGGCTTACCTGAGGGGATCAAAGCCGAGCCCGTAGTGTCGCAGGTGAAAGGTGACAGCTCCAAGTCCGTCAAACTGAAGCTTGTCGCGGACAAAAACGTCACCTATCAAGGCCCCTTCCGGATCATCGCCAGTGTCGGATCAACCGAGGACGGCTCGCCCCTAGCCTCGTTCACGGCAACTCACGCATTGCAAGAGCCGATCACGATCCATGAGTTCTGGCTAACCGTCGCCGCAGCCAAGGATTGATCCTCAAACAGGGTTTGCAGTGCGTTGATTGGATGGGGGAATACGGTGAGACGGGATCGCGTTGGCTTCAGGGCGGCCGAATCCCACGCTCGCCCCCGCGAATTGCGATGGTAATTGGTGCCACCCACAAAATGAGCACGCCCTCTTCGGTTTGCTATCAACCTTTTGTGGGTGGCACCAAATCGCCAATAAGCTCAACACCTTGTTTGCTATCAAGTATTTGTGGGTGGCACCAAGTTCCCCCGGTGGCACCAAATTCCCCAATTGCTTTTAAAGAACTCGCTAGAGCGGCACGGCGCGCCGCGAGAGTGGTTAGGACATTAGGCAGATGAGCCCGACGATGGCTTGCCAGCGGAACCAGAGAACATGTTCACAAAGGCAACCACAAATAACCACGTGATCAGATAGAAGAGGCACATTCCCGCGGTCGCCCACCAGACGGGAGAGTCCTTGGGCACGACCTGCAAGACCATCTCGGCAACCGGGTGATGGATCGCATACGCGACGAGCGCATTTTGTCCAAACAAGGTAAACAGCCCCACACGCAGGGTTCCCAAGTCGCATAGCAACACAAAGACTGCGTAAACCAAACAGGTAAAGCCTGTGGAAAACCAGACGAAGCTTTGTGTCACGACGCGTTTGTCCATCATCCAGTAGTTCAATTTCCGCTGGTCGGTTCCCGGCGGCTCAAAAAACGGTGCTTCGGCCAATAGCGAACTCCAAGACCGCCCCTCTGCGTTTTCCCACGGTGGGATTACGGGGGACGTGGCAAATTTGCTGTCGATTTCACTCTCCACCGGAGCGCGATATTGGTCGTCCACCTGGTAAAGCGTTGTCAGACAGGAAGCGGCGTATCCGATGCCCATCAACGCAATGCCCCACACCACGAGCGTCGACGCGGCGCGACGAACGGTTTGCGTCGACATCAGATCGTACGCCAACGTGCCCGCCAGCATCACGACGCCCCAGCTGATGAGGCCAAAACAGCCACCGTCCCATGCGCGGCGACCGGTGGTCCCCAACAGCTCATCGAACCAGTTGGGTTGGCCGTACACAAACCAATAATTAAACCAGCCCGATAACGCGATATGACTGAGCGATAATACGATCGCTATTACCAATCGCAGACGCCAGGAAAGTTCGACCACCGGTAACAACAACAATTGCACCACACCGATGATGGCTAACACTTCCCAGAGGTCGGCCTTCAACATTTCAGCGGCGAACGATTGCACCGAAGCGGCATCAATTGCTTGCCATGAATCGAAGCTGCTCCCTAGTCCATACAGCACCAACGACAACAACACCAAGCCCAGCGAGCGTTTCGCGATCCCCAGCCAGACGGCCGGGCGTCCCAGTTTGGGAATCTTGCGTAATACCGACAAGCGATACGAAAAACCGCAAGCGAACAGAAATCCGGGCATGATCGAGTCGGCCCAGCTGAAGTGCGTATTGTTGTGCTTGAGCACCTGGTGCGTGACCGCAAGTCCGCCCAGAAAGTTCACGACAAACATCCCCGCGACCGCATAGCCACGAAATTGATCCATTGAAACGACACGGGACGTCGGCGAAAGCGGCGGCGAAGTTGTGGCGGCTGAGACAGACATGCGGAATCCCTGAGAAGTCGAAAAGAGACGGGTAACGCCCTACAAAACCGTGAACCCGCGATCACGCTACAAACGTAGAAAAATCTTCTGTTTCTCCAGACTCCGGACAAAGGTCCATGTGATCAGGAAAAAGACGAACAAACCCAACGCGACGTACCAGCCTGGCGAGTCTTTGGGAATAAAAGGTTTCACCGCCATTCCCACCATCTCATGCAACACGTACGCCGCTAGGGCGTTGGTGCCAAACGTTTGAAAAAACGACGAATGGAAGCGGAATTGATCGCAGGCAAGGTAAAACAAAAGGTACATCAACACCGACACGCCCGCACAGAAGGTCGTATAGGAAAGCGTGCCTCCCCGCTGGCTCATCATCCAATAGTTCCATTTGCGATGTTCTTGGTCAGGCGGTTGAACAAACGGGGGTTCAGCGAAATAGTCGCTCCAGTGAACATTTTGCAACCAAATTTGAACGCGTTGAGCCGATGGGAGGACTGGATCGACGGCCAGTTTCGATTCGCTCGCTGCCGCCGCTTGCGACGACGGCGGGACATCGTACAGCCGCGTTCCACAGGACATCACATAGCCCAATGCCATCAGACACACCGCCCAACGCAACAGTCGCATCCGCGGTGCTCCATCGGGGTTCGTAACGATCGCGTCACACGTAAAAGTGCCCATCATCGTGGGAACCGACCACGTTAGGAAAGCCAATGGGCCGCCATCAATGCCGTTGGGACTGGTGTTGACCCATTCGTAGTTGAACCAATACGAGAGCAACACGTGCAGCGCTGCGCTGCCAAGGACCCACAAAATTCGCACTTTGGTGCTCGCCGCGATCACGGGCAATATCCACAGCGTCGTGACGGCAATATGCATGAGCGTTTGGAACCAGCTGCGTTTCAGCAATTCCGGCAGTATCCCGCTCGGGCCCAAGGCCACCAATTCCGACCACGTTGAGGCCGGGGGCGAAACGTTGTATATGACCACCGACACCAACATCAGCCCCAACAATCGCCGCACCATCCGCAGGTTTGCCGCGACCGCACCATCGCGTTGCACACGACGCCCGAAAGTCAGACGGAATGCAAAGCCAACCGCAAACAAAAATTGCGGCATGATCGTGTCGGCATAACTGCAATAGTCGTGATGATGTTTCAGAACGGTGGGTGAAACGGAAAAGCTGGCCAAGAAATTGACCAACAACATGCCAACCACGGTGTAGCCACGAAATTGATCGAGCGACAAAATTCGTTTGCCGCCCACGGTTTTTTCTGCGATCGCCGAAGAGGAGTCCATTGATGCCGTCATGGTTGCGAGTTTCGCCCGAGAAAAGGTGGTTGGCCCGCGGTTCGGCGTCGCGTTGCAGCAAACGCCGCGTGGGGCCATCGACGGGGGTGAGGTCAGGGTCGCAGGTGCACGCCTGCACCGCCGAAGGATCGCTGCGTCGTGTGAGGTGACGCAGGACTCCATCTTTCACCACGTGCTGGCGTGCCAAACAGCCAGTGGGAATCTCAAGCGAACCTTATTCCGGGGTCGTGAGAGCGGTTTCGATCTCTTGGATCGCAGCTTGAGCATCCGAGCGCACTTTGTCGTCAGACGTTTGTTCGACCGCTTTTTTCAGTTCGGCAATGGCCGGCTCGGCGAACGCCCCCATTTGACCCAGCGCTCGCGCCGCTTGCGCGTTCTTCTTTACGCTGTTCTTTCGATGCAGCATCTCGATCAGATAATCCATCTTTTCTTGGTCGGTCTTCGCCATTTGTCCTTCCGCCTGCGGTGCAGTCGCGGTGGGCACCGGATCGCTACCACAGCCCATCATTCCGAGACATGTGGCCAGCAAACACGCAGAAAATACAACTCGCAACATTAACTTGGTCTCCCATTTGTGAAGCCGCCGATCGGATGATCAGCGGTCTGCCTGCGCATCACGCAGCAGGCGAATGTTAGTTACTCCAGGGGGAGTCTGCGGATACCCCGGCCCAGACTCAAAGAGTACCCCTACTCTCCGCATATTGGATCACCCGACCGCTCCGTTTCTAAACTCACCTGGCGGCAGAAATGATCATCAATCCCTCCAGCAGCATCGACCAATCTTCGATGCTGCTTGCTTCTACGATCCACAGCCAATTGCCTTAGAACTCGGTGACAATTTCGCCGCCCGCGATCGTTGAGCTGTTGCGATAAATCGTCATATCGATCGATTCGCTGACAAATCGCACCGAACCGTCGGCCAACACAAACATTCCGCCACCAGGATGCTGGCTGCGGAAGTTCGAGGTGCTGTTGAGCCCTCCATTGGCGCTGCTCCTTGTATCGCGTTGCTGCGACGCTCGGTCTCCTCCTAACGCCATGTAGCTGTCGGTGACTGGCCACTTGTTGAGCCGTTCCATCGTGCAACCGAAGGCGTTGGTACCCAGCACGTTAGGTTGATCCTCATCTCCAGGCTGGCCGATCAACCAACCTGAGTTGGCTGGAAAACGTTCGCCGTTAAATACTGGATCGGTGCAGTTTACGCCGCGACACAACGGCCATGCGTCGCCCCCCGCTGCCTCACCCATCGCAAAGGTGTTGCTTGTGCCATCGGTGATCTCCGCAAATCGCACCTTCAATGCGCGATTGAACATCCCTTTTTCTGAGGCGGGAATCGGCCCGTTGAGATAGCCTTTCTTGCTACCCCGCTGAGGCCGACCATCGGCAGCCAAGACAAAACCCGCAGCGTTTTGGTCGGCGCGATCCCAATCGACTGCCCAGGCATCGGTCACCCCTTTGCAGAATGCGTAATGCATCGCCGCAAACTCAGGGACGCCCACACTCGGGCTATGAATCTCGTCGCCCGCAGGTCCCCATAATGCGACAGGATTTAAGGGGCCATTGGTGGCCGAGGGACAGATCGCTGCGGGAAGTACCGTTCTATCGATGTCTGAATTCTCTGCCGCACCGTACCAGTCATCCTGCACGTCGGGGACATCCTGCATCGCTGACTGTTCGAGAAAAGGCAGCAGCGAAACCATCGCATGCGATCGCACATACATGTAACCGTCGCTTGCAGCACGAGGCGAATCGCCCATCGGGAACGCTTTGTAAACATCGTGGAAATTGTGCAACGCCAATCCCAGTTGCTTCATGTTGTTGCTGCACTGCATTCGACGTGCGGCTTCACGAGCCGATTGAACCGCTGGCAATAATAAGCCAACTAAAACACCGATGATTGCAATCACCACTAAGAGTTCGACAAGGGTGAAACCAGCCCTGCGCGAACGAGTACCTGCGCCATTGAACATAGCATGACTCCATAAACATAGATTAAAGAAAAGATGCGAATCGAGTGCCCGCATTGAACGTTCTCGAATAGCGTTACCCGCGTTGCTCGATTCGTTGAAATCGATTAGAGCGCGGCGAACGAGTCAAGTCAACACTTTTCTATAGACTTGCTTCGATATTTTTCCAGGAAGCGCATTCGCCGTGCTTCTCCGTTAGGAGTCCGAGGCGTCCAATCGCGAGATTTTCCCGTTAATGGCGGGGTAAACCGCGGTGGTGCGGTGTCAATTTACGCTGCGATTTTCGGCAGATCCACATCCGGCCCCCTCTTCTGCATTGCGAAGCGAGAGCCGTTTTAGAGAATGTTTCCACCGACTTCGGTACTGGGATAACACGCCACCGTAGCCAACTTCGGTCCACTGAATCGCTGCGGTAGGATCCGGATAAATGGCTGTCGCTAAGTAAAAAACGGGGGTTGGCGTTGGGCGGAAACAATAGGGAGAAGGGGGGGCCAGACGTTACGGGGTAAAGAACTCGTCGTCATCTGGGGACGGTTCATCTGGGGACGGTATTGCGTGGCAACATTCCCCTCTACGCGATTTGGGAGAAGGCCGGTTTCCCCGCCACCCGGCTTTCACGTCAATCTCTGGCTGCGTCGATTTTCAGGTTCATCCGGGGGCACGATAGCGAGGTGCCCCGTGTCCAGTCCTCGACGCGATCGCTCTACGTCTTACGCGGGCCACTCCAGTTCAAAGCCTTGACCTTTGAGCGTGTGCTGGAATTGGGAGAGGGCTTGGGAACGGTTGCGAATGCCGCGGGGACTCTCCCGTTGGTCCAAGCAATGAGCGGCCAACGCACCAGCCGCTTCTCCAATACTCCATTCAACTGGATGCAATCGATAACATCCGTTGCTGAGGTGAGTGGTGCCAATGTTTTTGCAGCCGGCAATCAAATTCTCGATTCGCCGTGGGATCAGAGAACCAAGTGGAATCTGAAAGGGGACACTGGAGAAGTCGATGTAGTTGTCGCCTCCCGAGCTGGGGTGGAGGTCCAAATGGTAGTAGCCAATTCCAACGGAATCGTGAAATGAAGCGGCCTTGACTTTATCCGATGCATTCTTGAGTCGTGCTTTGCGGTCGGCCCGTGAGAGATGTTGCTCCAGTACCGTGAACTCCGCTTGAATGCGGCGAGACTCGCGAATGTAGGGATATTTGGCGAGACCATCTGCGGTACCCATGATGTCTTTGCGCAAGCGAAGTCCTTTCCAACCGGTGCCGCCATCCGGTCGCGGCGCTTCGGTTTGCAACCAATAAAGCAGCGACAAACTAAGTTGCCGAGAGCCTTCTAGATGCTTGGCAATTTCTTGCTCTCCGCCCGTGATGATATTTCCCAGCATGTAATCGTTCTGTGGCCAATTGACAATTGTCACACCACTGTCATATGTGCCGGGGAGAAAATTTGCGGGATCGATGATGCGCCGGTAGAGCCACAGATTCAATGCTTTGGTTTTCTGCGGCGGGCCGGCCTTTGTCGGTGGAACGAAGGCGAGATCGTGTGGTTTGAGTGTATTGGGTTTGGAATACCGCAGAGAAAGAAGCTTTCCGGACCAAGGTGGAGTCAAGTCTGGCGTGTGATCTTTCCAGAAGTCGTACTGATCGGGCTTGGCGATGGTGTGATCCGCGCCATCGATGTGGTCGATTGCGAAACACCATGTGAACGATTGAATGTTATCGGGAGCGGCTTTTTCGGGCGCATGGGCTTCTCCGGTTTCTTGCTTTGACTCGGCGCCGGTGACGTACTCCGTGTTTGTAAGCGGCAACAAGTCGCCTTGCTCACTGGCGTCGATGAAATACGGAGCGGCAACGTGAAGTTCCTGACCTTGATCGGTGGCTAGGGTTACCGAGCGAACTCGGTCCCCTTCGACCTCGGCTTTGATCGGTTGTGTATTGAGCAAAATGGTCAAGCGGCCGCTGCTTACGGCAGGAGCCAGCATGGCGTCCAACACGGCAACTGCGACGCGTGGTTCATGGCACAATCGCGATACACTTCCGTTTCCGGGGTTGAGTCGAGGGTTCTTTTTAGCGGCTTCGGTGAGCGGGTAATTCCTGCGATAATAATCCCGGACGTTTTCACGAAATTGACGGTAGCTGGGAGTACAGCCGAACGTCTCAATATTGTGATGTTCGTCTGGGGGCACGCCTTGTTGGCTGAGTTGTCCCCCGATCCAGTCGGTCGGCTCTGTCAACAGCACTCGTTTCCCCATCCGCGTTGCAGCGAGCGCGGCAGCACAACCTCCGAGACCTCCGCCGATGACGACGACATCGACATCAAGTGGTTTGTTGGAATTGTGGGAACCTGCCGCAGCAGCAATCTGCGGATAAAACGCGGATGCCGCGCCAATGCCACACAATTCAAGGAAGCGACGGCGCTGAAAATTGCGAGCATACGTCTGGGGTTGTTCGGAGTTAGCTTTGTTAGTCATCGTAACTTTCCAAGGGTGCATTTCAAATTTGATGCTGTAGGGAGGCCCGAGTGCACGGCCTTTTCCGTCACAGTATAGATAGGTTTGTTACTACGGGTTAGTTCAGTGGTATTTCATCGGTGTCGCCCACCATCACGGAATGCATAACACCCCCGGGGTGGCCGTCGGCATGACGGATTGGGGGGGGGGCTGGGCCGCGCTGCGGAAAAACTTCACACGGCCGTCGAGCTGGCCAATGAAAGTTATCGAACGATATATCGGAGTGGATCCCGCTGTGGATTGGATTGCTGCTTTGCACTTTTCATTTATCCCATTCCAACTTAAGTTCTCCAATCACCTTGCTCCGCTCGCGACTAAAGTAAGGTCTCTACGTTCTTTCAGTCCGCTCGCCTACCTCTCTATTTGCTCCCCCCCCCTCCTTCTCACCACGTCTGCATGGCAAAGGATACGCAATGACTCTTCTCGATTCCGATCACACCCCGCCCCAAAGCACTGAACGAGCGTTGCAGCGTCGCGGTGCGCTAGCATTGCTTAGTTTGGGGGGAATCGCGGTGACGCAACGTACCGTGGTTGCGGCAACGAGCAATGACGCAGCAAGTGACGAAACGCCGTCTGCGTCACGGATTTATTCGACGATCGCGGAGCTGCGCAAGGACACCACACTGCGTGCCGGCGCTGTGGTTCGCACGCTTGGCTATCACACGGCGGGCGACGGAGGAGAGGCCACCTATACGATCTCGGCTGCGGCGGCCAAAAAGCCTGCCGACTCGGGTGCGGTGATTGGTTTGGACAAGGATCTGCAGGCGAATTTATTGCCAGGCAACGCGGTCAACTATCACATGTTTGGCACTAAGAGCGATGGCAAGAGCGACGATGGCGTGCAAATCAAACAGGCCCATGAGTTCGCCCAGCGGCACAAATTACCCATCATCCAGCGCCATGGTGAATTTTGGATCATCAAAGCAAACGAAATTCCCATTACCACCAATGTCCAATGGGGAAACACGATCTTTCATCTCGATGAAAAATATAACGAGAAGCGAAAGGCGAGATTCGTTGTCCCCAACCCGCATTCGGCCAAGTCGATCAAGTTAGATGAGGCGGCCAAAAAGTCATTTCTCTCACGACTGAAACCAGGCGTGCAGCTCATCCCAGAGATGGCTCCCTATAAAAACTGCCTCATTAGCATTCATGACTCCGGCGATAAAATCGGCTTCCGCGCCGGTGACCGTTACAAGGGCCAGTCATGGAATCGCGAGGAACTCTTCTACGTCGAAGAAGGGGGACGCATCTTGGGCGACATCGCTTGGAAGTTCAAGAATTACACGAGCCTGACCGCAACGCCTTGTAACGATAGTTTTTTAATCATCGACGGGGGCGGCTTCTATGTTTCTGGAGATAATCCCGGCGAAAAGTACACGGGCTATTATCAAAACGGCTTTCGCATCCAACGCAGTCGAACCAAGATCCAAAACCAATGGGTTGGACTGGAGCCGGGCAAGCGTGACATTTCGATGGAGCCTCGATCGGGTTTCTATAACCTTAGCCGAGTCTACAACTCAACGTTGGAAAACATTCGCTTAATTCCCTGGGAACAAAATCGCAGCGATCCCAAAAAGAAGGTGGGAGCGGGGACCTACGGCATCGGCGGTGCCCGGATGCTCAATTGTACGTTTCGTAATATCACGGCCGAAGGCAGTTGGGTGCACTGGGGCGTCTTTGGCACGAACCTGAACAAAAACTTCCGAATTGAAAAATGCCAACTCAATCGCGTCGATGTCCACTTCCACTGCTGGAACTTGAGCATCGTCGATTCCGTAATCGGCTTGCGCGGCATCTCGATTACCGGGGGTGGCGACTTAACGATCGAGAACACCGTCCAGCACGGCAACGTGTTTGTCAACTTTCGCCGTGACTTTGGTGCCAAATGGGACGGCAATATCCGCATTCGCAACTGCAAACTTATCCCTTATCGCGACAGCACCGTTGTGATTCTCAGCAGCCGCCCGAGTCAATTCGACTATGGCTATCCCGTCGGGTGTGGGCGCGCAATTGACATCGACAACGTCGAAGTGGACTTCAGTGGCTTTCCGACATCGACCGCTCCTATTTGGTTGATCAGTCTCGCCGAGTTTTCAACGACGGAGGATGGTGCACGACATTTCTTTGCAAACCAGATTTCGGCACGTAACGTCACCGTGGCCGGTCGCCAGCAAGGGGTGCGGTTAATGAATATCCCAGAGCCTTATCACTACGACTTGGGGCGTGAAGGAAGCTACGACGGAATACAATTGAAGCCCAATTGCCAGATGGTTTTTGAGAACATCTTACTTGAGGAACTTCCGCCTTCGAAACCAAACGATCCGGAACATGCTCATTTTCGAATCGGCAACAAGGGCAGCACGCCCTATCAAGACAGCAAGGCGCTTTATCCTCATGTTCGAATTACGAACTGTCCAAACTTGAGTGCCTATCTGGGCGGCAGCGCCGCGAATCTTTCGGTTACCGACACCACGATCGATCGTTGCACCGCCGCTGCCGATGGACCGCTACGAGGCAGTCTGAACTTGCAAAGTTGTCGGCTTGCTCCTCAGGTTATCGAGGGCACGGAACCTATCTATGCACTCGACGCCGAACTGGGCACCCATCTGACAAACTGCACCGTTCATGCGCCACGGGTCGCCGGAGTGGCGAAACCCGATCAGGCCGATCGTCTGGAGTTCATCCAGCCCAACAAGCGAGTTCGCTTCTATCAGCTCAATACGGCGATCGGAAATGACTTACTCGCGCATTTTAAAGCCAAAAAGATCGAGCTTCACCCCAATTTTATCGCGATGCTCAAAAGCCATCATGGTTTGGAATCTGACGCAGTGGCCATCCGTTAAAATACGACGGCTAAAACACGATGCTGCTAAAACACCACCGGGACGCTAAGACGGCGCCGGAGGGTGTTGATAAAACGTCGGCAATCGAAAGCACGCGAGTTGCGCTCGCAGCGATTTTTTCGCAGGTTGCCGTGCAAGCCGAACTCGTTCGACCGTCGATGAACGGTTCTAACGCACCGCGGCAGCCTGAGCGGGATCGAGTGAGAAGTAGCCACTGTGTGGGGCCGCCAATTTGACCCACACGTCATCGATCTGGCCGATGGCTGGTTTCTGAATCTCCAGTTTCCACCAGCCGGTCTGGCCAGTTGCCACCTTAATCTTTTGGCGATCAACCGAAATTTTTGTGCAGTCGAACTCCGTCACGGTTTGACCGTCGGGGGCATAAAGTGTGGCAACCGCCGTTTCGCCCGGAGGTGTCGCTTCCAAAGACAAGTGAAACGCAGGCGTCTGTTCCGTGACATAAAAGTAAAGCGGTGTTGCTGTCCCCAGTAAATGCAGCCCTTGGTCGGACAACGTGCTATCGACCGCCCACGCGGCCCCGCTGGTTTTAATCATGAACGACGCCGTCCCTGCTGAAATCACGAGGTGATAGTATTCGGCACCATCGGCCTCCAGTACCAGCGGCACTTCGTCACTCATCAAACCGCTGGTCACTGCCGTGCCATCGGGGCGATAGACGCTGTACGTCACCAGTTTCCCGCGAGTGGCCATGCGGCTGAATTTGACTTCCATTTGAGCGTCCGTGGTGGGACGCAGTATCAGATGTTGGTCCCCACGCAGGCGAAACGGTCGCACCGCCTCGGTCTGCTGCGACTTTGGCGGCACGTCGACGCTTTGCTTTGTTTTCACATAGGACGGGGCATTGCTAGATGTTCCTGGATGCAGAGCCAGCGATCCTTGATGGCTCGACAGAAACGCAAAGAACTCGGCGTCCGAAAGAAAGAAGCTGGAGCGTTTTGGTTCGTCCAGCAGATCATGCTGGCGTAAGTTCCAGTGCAATACGGTCAAGTTATCGCCGATCATCGCGAGTCGCGCTTTGGCGTCAGTGTCCTGGATCTTTGCTTCGGCGGAGCGGTAAAGCCGTTCGATTTGCGGCAGGTTTTTCGCATAAATGTCCCGCATCATGTCCGGCGTCAACGTGTAGCTAGCGTTGGGGAATTCGCGGTAATGACGAGCGACCTCGCGGTCCAGTCCTCGGAACATCCGGTTGATCTCCTGGCCGCCAGCCCCGTATGCCTTGACGCAATATTCATCAAATAATGCCTCGACATCGGCCTGCGGGTTCCATGCCAGTTTCGCCAGCAGATAGTTCAGCGGTGCGGCTCGCCCCCACGCTGAAATCCCGTAAACATACACGCCCTTTATTTCGGCAGCCTGCAGCCGAGGGTACAGGAACTTTAGAATCTCTAGCCCCGGCGGATTCAATGCTCCAGCTTCGGTGCTAATATTCACCGGCAGATCGTAGTAGGCGAGGTTGTGAGTGACCTCGGTCCACTGCGCGAGAACCTGTTCCCATTGCTGTTGCAGTTCAGGGCGAGCCAGCGTGAAACCATAGTCGAAACTTGGAGCCCAGACCAGAAACACGTTGGGTTCAAGTTTGATCGTCTTTTTAGGCGGGAACAGATACTCCGCATACACGTATCCCGCGAGTATTTTATCCGGATACTTTTGGGCAACGAGCTTGGCTACGTCGTTGTAGAACGTGAGAATCGCGGGGGTGACCGACCGTTTTCCATGCGGATCTATTTCGTACAGCGCCGAACAGTGCTCGCATTCACAATAGCCTGAGGAATCCGATGGCGACAACGAGTAGCACGTTGCACTTGGGCTGCGATCAAAGAATGCGATGGTTGCGTCGGCGTAAGCACGAACCAACTCCGCGTTCGTGGTACAGAGTTTGTATCGGCCCGTGGGAGGAACACGCACGCCGGCCCGCATCGGAAACCATTCCGGATGCTGCTCGAAATGGGAAGGAGGAATCGTGTGACGCCAATTGTGAGAATGATTCAGGTACAAGCTCCACCCGAGCCGTTGTCGATGCCACCACTGTTGCACGTCTGGGCGCCGTTCCTGCGTGTAGGGCACGCGGCGGTTTTGCATCGCCGGAGCGTCGCTGACGTCGGTCTCAGGAATCCTTAGGTCCGTGTGTTTCGGGACGTAGTCACCGTGTTCTCCGGGGATGAGCCAACGCACCCCCACAAAGCGTTCCAGGAATTCACAGGTGGCATTGTAGGTTCCCGACGCTCTGCCGCCGTTGGGCGTCCGTTGCCGATCCGCCGTGTCACGACCGATCAGGTAGACGTTGGAATCCTTCGTAACGATCCGGAATCCTTCCCACGGAATGTTTGACGCCGAAAAACCTGCAGCTCGGGACGCCGCGTTGTCTGCCAGAGAGATCATTTTGGGGGCTGGACGCGTGACAATCGGTAGCTTCGCACCGCTGGAGCGATGCAAGTAGTCCTGCAATTCAGTAGCAGCTCGAGTCACCGATCGAGGCGCAGTGGCTTCATGGTAAATTACATAGCGGCTGGTTCCGTTTTGAATCAACTCAATGGATTGAGCTCCGGCGGGGATGGAAAATGTCATAGCCAGGAGCAATGCGATCACAGGATGTTTCATAGGTGTGTCTGATGCGCAGGATGGACGAAGGAGGAATCGTCAGCGTGGGAGCTTTAACGAAGAATATTGCAGAAGCCATTATGCATCAAATGCTCAAGCCCGTCGTTCATTGGACCGCCCGTGCTCGGCGTAGCAGAGTTCAGCCAGCGACAGGACCCGAATGCCAAAGGAGTGTCGCAGCATTCGATCGGTCTCTTCTCCAGCGGTGGTGGGGGCGTCTCGTCGTGACGCGCGATAGGCAAACCGAGATGCGTTGGTAGGTATTTGTGCAAACGAGTGATTGTTTCACATCGTATCAGATCCCAAGCGGCGCCGTTCCCCTCGTCCTCGACGAATCTACGTAGCAAGGCGTTATTGGTTTGGAGTTCGACAAGCTGGGAAGGTCTGCGATTACGAAGACGGGGCGGATGTTGTTGTGATCAGTTGGTTGATCTGAACAAACAGTTTTTCAAAGTCGATTGGTTTCGTATGGAACGCGTCACAACCCGCCGCGATCGCTCCCGCTTCGTCGCCAGACGCTGCATAGGCGGTCAACGCGATGACGGGGATGCGATGTCCTTCATCGGCCTGATGGATTTGCATCGTCGCCTCGAGGCCATCGAGTTCAGGCATGTTGACGTCCATCAAAATCAATGAGGGCGGAGCGTTGGCCGCAGCCATAACCGCTTCGAGTCCATTGCGAGCGCAGGTGACTGTGAAACCACGCTTTTCCAATCGCAGTCTCAATAGTTCGCGGATGTCGTCGTGATCGTCGACAACGAGAATGGTAGGCATGGCTGATTACCTTCTAAGTAATGGGATCGGTCAGGTTCGCGGAGCCGGAAGTCGCTCCCGAAAGACCGAGGGACGCAATTCGCGGGGCGGGATAAGATCGACGCACAATCGATTCGACTTTGCTACGGGTCTGAGAATAAGACGTGGTCATGCTGGTCGCACCCGCTTTGCGAAACTTGACAAATAAGCGATCGAAGTTTTTGAACTTACCTAAACAAGCGACCACGACGGCTCCCTGGTACCCTTCGTCACGAATTGATTTGCAGAGGTATCGGGCTTGAGGCAATCCGCCCGGAGGCACGACGACGATCACGACCGCGACGGGGTTCTTGGCGGCGACCTGCCGACTGATTTCTTGCGGCATCACGTCATCGTCGATGGTTTCGAGTTGGAAAGACTCGTCACCACCAAGTCGCAAAAGATTTAGAACTAACGCCTCGCTAAAGTGATGAGACGAGCAACCGATTACTGTGGGACGATCATGCTCGAACGCTTCGGACGCGATTGGCGCGTCATCCGATTCGGTTAGCTCCGGTAACTCAGCGATCAAGCCACCCGTCATCGCAAACAACCGGTGGGCGTCGCCATCATTCAGATGATCCGCATCGTGATCGGATCGAATGCGTTTGATCGTGGGCACCAGCACGTCGTCACAACTTGTCTCAAAATCATGTTGGTGACAATGGTGGCGGAGCACCTCGCGAGCGCGATGCTCGTCGCCCGCAAGCAGCCGTTGGTAGAACCTCATCGAGGTCTTGATTTCAACTTCGTCTCCCAACAGCGTCGCAAGAATTTTGAAACTCGGCACGTAGCGTCCTAGTACCACCAGACAAACCGTCAACGGCGTTGAAAGCAGCAGACCGACGGGCCCCCACAACCATCCCCAGAACACGGCGGCGATGATCACGGCGACGGCCGAAATCCCGGTGCTCGTTCCATACAACCATGGCTCAAGCACGTTGTTGCTGATCAATTCCATCACGGTGATCAGAGCAACCACCGCAAAAAATACGCTGTAGCCGGGGAAGACCGATAATGCGATCGTCGCCGGCAAGATTGCTGCCGCGGTGGGACCGAGATACGGAATATAACGCAAGCAGGTCGCTAACACGCCCCAGAGGATCGCGTTCGGGAAAACGCCGTCCGGGGTCATGAACGCTCCAATCGAAGTCAATCCGATCGCCAACACGATCCCGTAACTGGTGTTAATGAAGGTTTGAGCGACCAGATAGCGGCTGATGCGTTGCGCGGCTTCGTCGAGCGCTTCAGTGGTGGTCACATAGTCACCATGACTGATCACGGCGATGATGCGGTCACGCAAATCGTCGCGGTGAATCAACATAAATAACGCAAACACGCTGACGAGTCCCGCTGTCGCCAACGGCCCCAACACCGTTCCCGCGGTTGCCGCCCAGGTGGCCAAGGGAACGTCGGCTTCAACCTGCTTGATGTAGAGTGGTGTTTTGACGGAAGTTCCATCGTTGAGCTTCTTTACGGAGTCGCTCTGGGCTGGTAACAATTTGTCGGTCCATCGCTGGAACACCGTTTGCTCGGGCGGAGTCGCCTCGATCGCCTCCCCTTCTTTGGTAATCGCCTCGCTAACCTGGTCGGCCAAATTGCCAAGCGAGCCTCCTACGCTCGTTGTCAGCCCGGCCACGCCACGTGCTTTTTCCACTAGCTCGTCTTTGTGCTTAGGCAGCTCACCGACCAACGTGGTAAGTTCGCGACCAAGTAAGGTAAAGCCACTCGCAAGCAGGATGAAGGCAAACGCCGCAGTCGTGATCACGGCAAGCACGTTGGGTATGCCAAGCCGTTGCAGTCGGTTTGCAATCGGACTGAGCAAAAATGACAATAACAATCCAAGTGCCAGCGGAATGAAGACATCGCGGGCAAAGAATAGTGCTGCCACAATCAATACGACCGCGAACAGTTGTGCGACCGCCGCGAGGGTCGCAAGCTCGGATCTAGGCTTTACCATTCATGTTTGCCGGTTGACTTTGGAGAACGTGAAAAGAACAAGAGCGTTCGCGGGAAATGAAGGGAGGACGCGCCCGAGAGGTGGACTGCGAACGTGTCTTAAACGCCGACGAGATTCGTGACGAGATAACACTTTTTTAACAACGACAAGGGAACGCAAACCGCGTACCGACGCCCTACGATTCAATCGTGCTCGCGTCACAAAAATGCTGTCTCCCGGCGACAAGCCGCACGTTGCAAAATGCCGAAGTCGAAAGCGTTGGGGGCTGAAAGACCCGAAAACGCAGACGACACCGATTGGGACCCTCACGGGATGTCGCTTTGCGTTTCTCGAACGCTTCACTTCCCAGAAAGACAACCTTTTTGAGACGCGACGATGACACCACGCGACGATGACACCAAACGCGAGTTGATTGGGTTGCCAGCAATGATTCCATTGGGCCCACAACCCGGCGAATCAGCGGCGGGGGTGATCGGGCCGGAACAACGATTCAGTGATTAATAGCTATGTGGATCGAGTTTTACCTTACCTCGAAAAATCCAATAAATCGTGACGGTGTAGCTCAGTACACACGGGATCCCGATCGCTGCAATGATCAACATGGTGCCTAGGGTTTGTTGGCTACTGCGGGCGTTGTCGAGGGTCACGCTGAAGGCTGGATCGATCGTCGAGAGCATGAAATTGGGAAAAATGGCGACGCTGAAGAGCGACGCAAACGCCAAAATTACCATCGATGATGTGAAAAATGCGTAGGCGGGTTTCCCCAAATGCATCGCTCGAGGAATGTTCATCACCGCTAATCCATTGAGAATCGGAACGATCCAAAGAATTGGGTTCGCGGCGATATTTTCAGTCGCGTGCGGGACGTGCCACCATGTCGCCAGCGTCACGATGACATACAAACTGGCAAACGCGTAGATCAAACGAGGAATCGCACGCCGCACGCGATCTTGAAGCTCGTCTTCGGTTTTTAGATACAAATAGATCGCACCATGAAGTGCAAACAACGAAACGGTCAACGCGCCGACGAGCAACGGGTACCAATAGATTTGGCTAAGCAAGCTTCCTTCGTACTTGTATTTAGGGCCAAGTTCCATGCCCGCCATGATGTTCCCGGCGGCAATGCCTAGCAGCGCCGCGGCGGTCAACGAGGAGAGGAAAAAGCCAGCATCCCATACCGATCTCCAGCGAGCCGATTGGACCTTCGAGCGAAATTCAAGGCTGACCGCGCGGCCGATCAAACAGGTCAGCAGTAAAAAGAATGCGGTGTAAAAACTGCTGAATACCGTCGCGTAAGCGACGGGAAACGCGGCAAAAAGTGCCCCGCCAAAGGTCACTAACCAGACTTCGTTTCCATCCCACAACGGGCCGATCGAATTCATGACCAAACGCCGCTCGCGGTCATCTTTGGCGATAAACGGATGCAGCATTCCGACCCCGAGATCAAATCCATCTAGAATCGCATAGCCGCATAGCAAAACGCCCAACAGCACGAACCAAATGAATGTCAACGCTTCGTAACTCATCGTTCGTCGTCCTCCATCAATCCACCGCCACGCGACGTTCCTTGGTGGCTAATCACCTCGGAAATTGATTCGTTGTTATGCTCTCCGCTACGGAGAAGTTTGTACCGCGTCAATTCCTCGGGCGATTCGGGACCATGTTGTATTTTGTGATGAAGCACAAACACCCATACCGCAAACAGCAGCGAGTAAATGACGCCAAACAAGATGATTGAACTAAGCACTTGTTCGGCGGTCACCGATTCGCTCAAACCGTCCGCGGTTCTCAGCCCCATCATTGGAACACCCGCTTGCACTGAAGGGTAGACAATCCACGGTTGGCGGCCGACCTCGGCGGTAATCCAGCCGGCTTGGTTGGCGGTCATCGCGGCGACGGGCATGACGACAATCACCCATAACAGCCATCGTCGTCTCTCCAACAAGCCACGGTACCACGACCAACACCCAAACGCGGCCACGACGATCATCATCGTTCCGATGCCGACCATCAAGTGAAACATTTGGAACGGTAGCCACACCGGAGGCCGCTCGTCGGCAGGAATTTGGTCCATGCCGGGGACCGGTTTCATCGGATCGTTGTAAACCATCGCACTCAACAAGTACGGTAATTGCACGCCCAAATGCACCTTTTCGTTTTTGGCATCGGGCCATCCGAACAGATACAGTCCGGTGGGCTCATCGGTGGTATGAAAATGTGCTTCCATCGCGGCAAGCTTGGCGGGTTGAGTCTCCACTAATTTCTGAGCCGAGTCGTGTCCGGTTAGTGCAGCCAAGAGGGTGAACAGCAACGCGGATGGCAATGCGATCGACAGACATCGTCTCGCGACTTCGAGATGGCGTTGCCGCAACAGATAAAACGAGCACACCGATGCGACGAAAAATGATCCCAATACGAACGCGCCAATCAGGGTGTGGGTCAACCGATCGACTGAGGACGGATTGAGCACCATCTGCCAAAAATCAGTCACTTCCGCTCTCGGCATCATTTCGCCTTGAACGTCATGCCAAACGATGTGGTATCCGGCCGGCGTCTGTTGCCAGCTGTTGGCCACGACGATCCAGACGGCACTAAACACCGATCCCAGAAAGACCATCAGCGTGCTGAAGAGATGCATTTTCACTCCGACACGATCCCAGCCAAACACCAGTACCGCTAAAAAGCCGCTTTCAAGAAAGAAGGCGAAAATGCCTTCCGCGGCCAAAGCCGAGCCAAATACGTCGCCAACAAAACGTGAATACGCTGCCCAGTTGGTGCCAAACTCGAACTCCATCACGATGCCGGTGGCGACCCCCATCGCAAAATTCACAGCAAACACGCGAGTCCAAAACCGCGCCGCTGCCTCCCATGCCGGATCGCGGGTGCGAAAGTAACGCCATTCGCACAAGAAGAGTTGCAGTCCCAGTCCGATCGATAGCGGCGGAAACAAATAGTGGAACATGATGGTGAGCGCGAACTGCAGTCGGCTGAGTATTTCAACGTCCATCGAATCTCCTTGTCCTGGTGTCTCACCTCATTATTGTGGCGAAAAGCAAACAGCATGCAAAGAAGTGGCAAAGGGACGCACCAGCGATGGAGTGTCCTTCGGTGCCGGTTTTGTACTTAGCGGCTGCGTGAGCCAAGAGCGGGACAACCGTGGGCACGACAGACAAAGGTCACGATGTGATCGTCTCGGAGCTGTTTTTGAGAAGTTTTTAATTAATTTAGTAGCATTGGTCCGTCCCCGCTAAACTACGTAATGCGGTCGTTCCCTCGTCGAGGACGCTCTACGACGAATTCGGCTGCGCTGACGGCCTTCCTTTCGAGATCGCGTCCATGATCCTGAAACGCATTTTTTTGCTTGGTTTGATGGCGGGTTCGGTGATTGCTTACCTGAGCTTGTCCGACCCCGTGTTAGTGACGGCGCAAGATGCAACGCGGCCCATCGAACCGCTACGACTGCGGACCGATGACGCTGATGTCAGGGCGCTTCCCCACGCTGTCCCCGGTTCTCACGTCAAGGTCTTTCTTCCCACGCTGCCGTATTTATATACGTCGCATGCGATCAACGGAGCGATGATCAAACCGTCCGACAATGCTCAAGGCTGGGAGTATGACATGGCGGTTTCTCATCGCCAGATCGACGAAACCACCTATGAATTTCAACTTCGGAAAGGCTGCCGATTTCAAGACGGCAGTCCCTTTAACGCGGATGCCGTCGTCTTGAACATGGAGGCGTTTAAGAAACAGCCGACGCTCTATAGCAAGATCGATCAAGTGTTTGACCACGTCGAAAAGATTGATGATGACACCGTACGCTTTCATTTGAGCGAAGAGTACGGGTGTTTTATGAACGATCTGATTTGGATGCAATTTTACACTGCCGAGTATCTTCGAATTTGTGGGGGGTGGAACGGCAAGGCCACCTGTCCCAATCTGTCGCGACCGGGTCCCTACGGCTTGGGACCGTATGTTTTGAGCGAAGGTTATCTCGAAGGCGATCGGCAAACCGCGAAAGCCGTCCTGAGAGCGAATCCCTATTATTGGAATTCGGAGTATCCCAAAGTCGAAACGATCACCGTGTTCACCCAGTTGGATTCGCTGGATGCCAAAAACAAGGTTCTGCATCGTGAAGGGGAAGTCGACATTACGGATATTCCACCGGAATATAAGGTCGAGACGATCTTGTCTGCTTTCGCCAAAGTGATCACGTCGCCTTCAAACAACAACATTGCCATTCATATCAATATGATTAATGGCAATCCGAAACTTCGCGACACTGTCGTACGTCGCGCGTTAAACGAAGCACTCAACCAACAAAATCTGCTGTACTTTGTTTTCGATAACGAAGGCAGCCTTTCGCCAACCATGGCTTCGCCCTATTTCCCGGGAGTGCGTGAGTTCGTCAAGAATTTGAAACCTTATTCCGAGGTGAAGGATCCTTATGCGCCGGCAAATCAAACACGCTTGAAGTCGATTCTCGATGGCTTGCAACTCAAAGTGCTGACTCAAAGCCATTTTCTTCCGATGTGGCGTGGGATTGAATCTCAGCTAAAGAGAGTGGGGGTGACACTGGAAATCACAACGACACCGAGTGAAGCTGAAATATTCGGTCCACTGCTATTGACCCATGCGGACCAGAATCAAACGCAGTGGGACTTATTGGTGTGGGGAAATGACGACTGGTTTTTCAACCATCCCTATACCGCTTTCATTGCCTACCGTACCACGAATGTCTGGAGTACGGTCTATCCCGACCCCATCATGGACGCGTTCATTGATGAAATGTTTGAAGCCAGTGTGGGGGATCCAAGATTCAACGCAATCGTGGCCAAGATCATGCAACGCGCCTATGACGAAGCGTACATGTTGTTCATGCCGACACCCAACCGAGTCTTAGCAGTTAACAAAGAAGTGGTGTTTCGCCCTTACCAGATGGCTTGTGCGCCATTGTGGAAAATCCAAGTCACGGATCAACATTGGTCAGTCCGACGCGGTCCCTATCCCGACGAATTCAAAGGCTCAGTACGGATCACGCGGATGGCGAGTGTCGAGGAGTCCGAATAATGCGAAAACGTGGGGTTTGGATTAAATTGTTGGTGTTGGTGACGACCTCTGTGATCGCCTTCTGTCTGCTGGGGATCTATGGAATCATCACCGCACGCACCACCTTTCACTCGGTCAACGAGGTTCGCAAGACGGCACTCAAATTGCGTCGCGGGTCGGTCGAAATTTTGGAACCACTGAACGAACTGAGGCAATTGTCCTTGACGCTTGTGATGGCGCCAAACAGAGAGATGCAACTGAGTTTGAGTCGTCAGCAAGCAGTGAAAACGAACGCAATTGAACTCGCGTTTGAGCATTGGGATACATCATCGAGCGATCCTGCGGAAATCTCCGCGTTTGCAGCATTACGAGAAAAATGGAGTCGGTACAAACGCATCAAAGATATCACGGTCAGCAAAGTACTCGATGACTATCGTGAAGAAGCGTTCATCAACGCGATTCAAGCCGAAGATCAGCAATTTGCTGAAGTCAAACGAGCTTTGGATTCTTGGATGCAAGCGATCGAGGACAATGCGGATACCGCATTTGAATCGGCTCAATCCGGATACGTCGGTGCACGTCAAGCTTATACCACCGTGATCATTGTCTTAACGCTGCTTGTCGCCACGCTCGGCTATCTGACCGCTACCTCCATTATCGGCCCTCTTGAAACGATGCGCAGTGTGGCGTCACGTATTGCCGGATTAGCCTCCACCGGGGCCATCGAGGGATTGGACGAACGCATTGAAATCAAAGCCAACGATGAACTCGGTGCGATGGCGGCTGCGTTCAATCAAATGGTGGAAAACATGCAATCGACGTTGGGACGATTGTCGCATGAAGAGCGTCGCACGTTGGCGGTGTTGAACTCAACCGCCGATGGTATTTTGACGATCGATTCGGAGGGAAAGGTGAGATCGATGAACGCGGCCGCCGAGCGATTGCTCGAATGTCGCAGTGAGGATGCGATTGGAACCGATGTGGAACCGTTCGTTCCTGCATTGGGGCGAGGCCAAGATGCCGATTGGCATACATCAACCTCCAATCCATTGTCCGGCTACGATGAACATGAAGTCGTAGCACGTAAACGCACAGGAGGTGAATGCCCGATCGCGCTGCGGGTGCGCGAAATGAATTACATGGAGCAAAAACTGATCATCGCCACACTGCAAGACATCACTCTCCGGAAGCAGACCGAAGCGGAGCGTCAAACATTGTTTCACGCGATTCGCGATGCGGTGCAACGTTTGACGGTGGCCAGCGAGCAGATTTTGACCACGACGTCTCGACAGGCGTTGGGAGCACAGGAACAAGCGTCGAGCGTTTCCGAAACGGTCGCATCGGTAAACGAAATCGCACAAACCGCTCAACAAGCGGCTCAGCGGTCGACGGAAGTCGCCGAATCAGCTCGCCAAGCGGATGACGTGGGCAACGCTGGACGGGCAGCGATCGAAGAATCGATTGCTGCCATGCTGCAAGTGCAAAGCAGAGTGGAATCGCTTGCGGAACGCATCTTGTTGCTGGCCGAACGCGCCCACGCGATTGGCGAAATCACGGCGACCGTAAAGAACATTGCCGAGCAAACGAACGTTCTGGCTCTTAACGCGGCGGTCGAAGCGTCGCGTGCCGGTGAGCATGGACGCGGGTTCGCAGTAGTCGCAGCGGAGGTCAAGTCGTTGGCACAGCAATCCAAACAGGCGACCATCCAAGTCCGCAAAATTCTCAGTGAGATCCAGGAAGCCACGCAAGATGCAGTGCATTCAACCGAGCAAGGGAACAATGCCGTGCGATCAGCCAGCCGGGTTGTCGAAAGTGCGGGCGAAAGGATTAGTCAACTCGTATCCATGCTTGCCGTTACTGCCGAATCGGCGACGCGAATTTCAGCATCGGCCAACCAGCAAGCCGTGGGGGTTAGTCAACTAAACGATGGCATTCGGGATATCAATCGCGTCACACAAAGCAATGTCGAAGCGATCGGGCAAATCGAACAAGCTGCACGCAACCTGAACTCACTCAGTCAAGAGCTATCGAGTTTGACCGCGAGTTAGCGACGTTCAAATTCGCCTCTTGATTCAGGAACGCCAACCAGCATTCGTGATAGCAAAAAACTGCATAACCCATCGGGGACCATAACCCATCGGGGACAGAGCACTTTGTTGGGGCAAGCGTGTTTACCCCAGACGCGTCCCCCCAGATAAAAAGCTCTGTCCCATTTCTGGAAATGGGACACCTAAGAGGGGACAGAGTCTCTTTCCGGGGGGTGCGTGGCTCTAGCTCGGTCGATTGGACGCTGAGGATCCGCATCTTCAGACGGTTGCGGACGCCAAGATGGAGCGATGAGTGCCTCACCGCTCTCCGCTCGTGCGAAACGTCAATGGGCAATGGGCAATGGGCAATGGGCAATGGGCAATGGGCAATGGGCAATGGGCAATGGGCAATGGCAAAATACAGCTGCAACCCACCGACGTGGGCAGCTGCTCTCTCGAACCCAAAAGAAGAAGGACGCGTGCTAGCTACGAAGCACTCG
>NZ_SJPT01000019.1 GCF_007860095.1 Novipirellula galeiformis
CCATCGATCAAGAACACACGCCGGTCACCCCATGTCGGCGCCGTCGAGTTAACGATCGACGACGCGACACGCTCTTGGAACCAATGAGCTGCCTTCAAGCTGAGCCGATGCCGTGCATCGCTGTAACCGCTTTTGGTGCCACCCACCAAAATTTGACAGGTGACGCGTTCGCCGGGTCTAATGGCAGTAGTCGATTCGTCCCTCGAAGTCTCGGAGGTGTCCGATGACGCGACCGCCTCGTGCCGAACAATTCACGCCCGATGAAGTGTGTGTCGTCCATGCTGTACAGCGTTGTGTTCGACGCGCCTACCTAGCGGGTGTCGACGCGGCCACCGGGAAAGATTATTCCTGTCGCCGCGAGTGGATTCGCAGGCGAATGGAAGCATTGGCCTCGGTCCTCGCCATCGACGTGCTTAGCTACGCCGTGATGAGTAGCCATCTGCACCTGATCATCCGCAACCGGCCCGATGTCGTGGCCGATTGGACCGACAGCGAAGTCGCCCTCCGCTGGCTCAAAGTCTTTCCAGGCCGTCGACTCGAAGAACATCTGGCCGAGCCAACCGAAAATGACGTCCAGACGCTCTGCCGCGACAAGGATCGGTTGGCCACCATCCGGCGACGTCTGTCGGACATCTCATGGTTCATGCGAGCGCTCTCTGAGCCGATTGCCCGCAGGGCCAACAAGGTTGACGAGTGCACTGGTCATTTTTGGGAGGGACGTTTTAAAGCTCAACGGATCGTCGACGAGGCCGGACTGTTGGCCTGTAGTATGTACGTCGACCTGAACCCGGTTAGAGCTGCGATGGCCGATTCCCCCGACCATTCACCCCACACCTCCGCATTCGACCGCATCGAAGCGGGAAAGGGCAAGAGAATCGAATCGGCGGCCTTTGATTTGCAACCAATTCCCACAGCGGAGGCAGCGAAGCAGCTCAGGGAAACACCGCTTGACGAACGGCGTCAGCAGCGACGAGCCAAACGTCGTAGTCCTACTGGACGCAATATGCTTCGCGACGCGTGGCTTGCTCCTTTGACGCTCCAGCCGAGCACGCTTTCAACCGATCCACAGACACACACTGCAGGGTTTCGCAGCAGCGATCGCGGTTTTCTGAGTCTGTCTATTGGGGACTACTTGCGTCTGTTGCGCTGGACCGCCCGCCAGGGCGTCGGCGGGAAGAAAGTCCCAGCGGGGCTGGCGCGAACGCTGACCGCGCTAGGCATTGATGCGTCGATGTGGCGTGACTTGGTTTGGCGCTGGAAGCAGTACTTCGGTAGATCGTCCTGTGTGGGGCGGCCTGAGTCGATGCGAGCCGATGCGGCGCGAACGAAGCACCAATGGCATCGTGGCCAAGCGAGTGCATCGACTTGTTTCGTTTGATCGGTCGCGTGTTGTGGCAGCCACGGACGTCACTGCTCCGGTGCATTCGTAGGACGGTGTCGGCGTTTCGGCGACATGTCCCTTCAGTGCAAGCGGCCCGGCGGCTGTTTTTATCACCCAACGCGAGCTCCTGGTATGTAGAGTCGCTGTGAATTATTGCAAGCAATAGGGGATGGAGCGCCCAGTGCGCGTTCTTATTTGGTGGGTGGCACGAATGGCATTTGGTGGATGGCACGAATGGCACGAATGGCACGAATGGCAGCACGAATGGCACACTAGCCGCAAGCGTCAGCGAGGTGCGCGGAGGAAGAAAGGCACGGTCCTGGAAATCTTCCTGTCGTCGCGCGGTCGGATAAAACGCGGAGAACAAGTGTCGGTCGTTGACTCCGCGTCCTTCGCTGCTCTGCATTTCAAGCTTTCGTTCCCCAGCACGCCCCAGCGGGTTCGAGCTCGTGGGGTGATCCCAAGTGTCGCGGAGTTGACGCCACCCACAAAAATCTTGCTAGCGCGAGCAAGTCAAGCTAGCAAAGCGATCGTTGGGGTAAAAAATTTGGTGGGTGGCACCAATCGGAAGGTGGTGGGTGGCACCAATCCGAAAGTGAAATTGGGGCAGTCGGCATGCCGACTGCCCCAATCGATTAACTGTGTCGCTGAGAATCGGGGCAACGCCCGACGTCTATGCGGCCATTTTTTTATCGGCAATTACCGCTTGCGCAGCCAGCACCGGTTTGCATCACGGGCGCGGAAACTTGGATCGCGTTGTTGCTCACGCCGCTCGTTGGGTAGCGGTTGACCGTGGTAGAGGAGCCGCAGCCGGAGCCGCAGCTGCCGCTGGAATAGACAGCTGCGTTAGAATAGGTGGTTCCGCACGAGCTGCTTGGTTGGCGATAGTGCACGGCCGATCGGCGAGAGGACGAGCACCGTCGCTGCGTGCTGGCACAGCTCCAGTGCGAGCTGCTCGGATAGGAACGCACGACCGTGGTGCTGGCCGGATAGCTCTGCTGCGTCATCGACTGGCTGTATTGGGCCGGTGCGGCCGAGCTGTAGGTCACCACCGGGGAGCTGGCTCCACCGCAATTGGTGCAGCCGCTTCCTGTGGCCATTTGTGCCTGGGCAACGGATGACAGGGATACTCCGCATGCGACGGCGAATGCCATCGCGAGAGAGCGAGTCAGGAATCGAGGCGAACGAGGGTTCAAAAACATCAAGTGTTTTCCATGGGGAGAAAAGGTAGAGACGCGAGGAGGACAGTCCTTGGATTGCGCGCCTGCCAGTGTGAATGAGCACCTGCCGCCCGAGTCCGCCACGGTGCCGCCAATTAATCCACAAAACCGGAAAAAACGGACGTCGCCGTGGGCGCGACGGGGCGTCTCGCCCCCCCCGGAGAAAAGCATTGCGTTTGTACCCAGGGCATTTGCGCCAAGGGCGTTACGGAAGCTTTCTAGTCCAAAGTGATGAGCGTTTCTTGGGGGCTGGATCCTTAGTCGTTGCATCCACCTGCGTCCCTGCGGCAGCACTCGCCCGCTGGCCAGCGATCATGGATCGAGGGAATTAAACGACGCGGCCAGGTGATCGCAAGGACTGCAGCCGATTATGGCAAGTGCTGATGAATCGAAGCTTTGCGGTCGCCAGCGTTTTTCCTGAGGCGAGGGGCGGTGCCCTTCGAGATGCGGTGCTGCCGCCAAGCGTTCTTGAATCAATCCAAGGGGGGCGATGGCCCACGAAGAGAATCAGGGGGAAGTTGGCGCACGAAAAAAGCCGCGTTAAGCGGCTCGTGCGTTCCCCCCGTAGGGAAGAAGAATGGGCGTTGAGGGACTCGAACCCCCGACCCTCTCGGTGTAAACGAGATGCTCTAGCCAACTGAGCTAAACGCCCCAATCTTGACAATGCCAGAGGACGGATTGGCTGGCCGTCCTCCTCAGATAGACTATCGGCTTAGTAAACGGGTTCGGCGAGAACGACGCTCGGCTCGCAGGCGGTTACGACGATTGGTTTCGCTAGGCTTTTCGTAGTACTCACGACGACGCATCTCTTTCTTGATGCCACTTCGCTCGACTAACTTGCGGAATCGACGTACTGCCTCCTGAATCGTTTCACGGTCACGAACCACTAACTTTACCATTTTGTCTCCGATTTCATCGCTATCTTTCTAACTCCCCATCTGGCCGAGGAAATGTCAAATACGAAATGTAAGTGTTGATTTCGCTAGCGGTTACCAGCGAAGTGCGGAAGTTTACCCACCTAGTAACCCAAATGGCAATGCCCATCACTCGAAAAAGCAAACCTTTTTCAGCCAAGTGACCGAAAACTCACCAAACGGCGACATTTTGCCGCGATCACACCCCGCCAACCACGGCGGGTGAACTCTAATCTATCGGCAATGGACGCGGTTTTGAATTGGCTAAGAGGCCGTTTCATCGGAAATTGTTGGCAATCGTTACGGAGGACGGAGCGATGACGCGGGAAAGCACGCTGCGATTGTGTTTTACCAATACTTTTCTCCGCTGAATTCTCAGCGGCATATTCTCCGCGGCATGAGGCGAAATGGTGCCCGAGTCGCTACCGATTTGGCGGAGCTGGCCCGCAGGGGGGGCTGGTCGATGGGGAACTCTGGCCCTACGGGTTGCCCCGACAGGTTGGGGGAATCGACGGCTTGAGAGAAATCACAGTCTCCGACTTCGCCGTTTCTGTTATCGCCGTTTCCATCATCGCAGCCGATTGCCTGAGTGGTTGGCCTATGAGTGGCTGGCCTGTGAGTAGTTGGCCTGTGAGTAGTTGGCCTCTGAGTAGTTGGCTCTTGGGCGGTACTGATCGCCTGATCCGATCGCCCGGAATATCCGGCAAAGTTTGCCTCGCTTTGCCGACGGGAGTAACCGGCACGCGGTTCGTGAATGCGGTTGCGTTTGGCCGATGCTTCGCACTGTCACCCAATCACTCGCAACGCTTCTCGTTTGCAGTGTTCCGGTAGTGGCTCTCGCTTTCTCGCCTGTCTTGCATCGACTCCCTCGTACCAGTGTGCTTTTGCCATGTCGCCGACTCCCACCTCTAGCGTCGATACAATGGAACCCGGCCAGCTTCTCAATGAGCTCGAGCGGCGCCAGGACGAAGTGTTGGCAGAGCTCGATGCGCTCGATGCAAAACTGAGTGCCGTATTGCGCGGGCTGGGCGTCACACTGGACGACGAAATCGATCAAGAATTGCTGTAATCGATGTACTTGAGCTGCTGGTAAAGCATTTCGACGCGCTGCATCGTGTACCCCGCTTTTTGGGCCGCCAAGACGGGGTTGCCCAGGATCGCTTCGGCTTCCATCGGTCGTTTGTTCAGGTAATCCAGTCGCATACTACTGTCGTACGGCGCCATTTTGCGAGTTTGCTCGAGGGTGGTCTCGATGAACTTTGTGGGGATATCGACCCCACAGGCTGCGGCAGCCTGGTGCACTTCGTTGACGATCGATTCAGCCATCGCACTGGCGTGCGGATTGTCCATGATCTGTTTGGTCGACGCGTTCAGGATCACTGACAGACTGTTGAAAGGAATGTTCCACAGCAGTTTTCGCCAGCGGACCATGGCGAGGTCGCCGGAGAACTCGGTGGGGATGCCCGCGGAGTTGAGGTCGTCGCAAATTTGCTGGCCAATTTTACCCACGCTCTCGTCCTGGCCCACGCTCTCGCCCTGGCCTGCGGTCTCGCCCTGCCCCACGCTCTCGTCATGATCGAGGCGTGAGTTGGCCGAGGAGGCCTGGGCGAAGTACTTGCCAAATACGATCTTGCCGTGGTCGATATGGCGAATGTGGCCTGGGCCGACTTTGTTGCTGCATAAAAAGCAGCAGCCTCCGAAAACCCGTTCGGGGCCTACGACTTTGGCCGAATCCTGCTCGACGTTCAGCCCGTTTTGTAGCACGAGCACGGTTCCGCCGTCGCGTGTCGGGGGCGGCAACAGTTCGGCGAGCAGGTGATTTTGAGTCGTTTTCAGCCCGACCAGGGTGACGTCACAGGCTGGCATGGTCGCCGCAGTGGCGTGCACGTGAAGATCACGCAGGTGAAAATCCCCCCAAATGCTCTCGACCTTTAGCCCATGCTCGGTGACATGCTGAAAGTCGCTGTGCAGAAGGAAGTGGACCTCGAAACCTTGCCGAGCCAACATGCCTCCGTAGAGTCCGCCGAGGGCACCAGCACCAATGATTGCGTAGCGTTGCTTGTTCATAACGTGCAGGTTAACGAAACGATCGCAAGCTTGGCAATTGAGGTGTGTTGGATCCCAGCCGCCCGCCTTATCAGCGTTCCTACCGACCAGTCGCCCGCCCGACCAGCCGCCTGGGCCGCACGACGGATGGATTGGGCTGTATTGCCCCCCCGGATTGTGCGCCGAGTCGCCGATGCAGAAGGGCCGAGGCAAAAGGGCCGATGGAAGGCTACGGAACCCGCAGGTGACTTTACAAACCGGTTGAGTGGCCAGTCGCGTGGCCGGTTGTCTGGTTCGTAGCAGACAATCAGGTGCTCTTGCGCTAGAATGGGAGCGTCGCAGGCGTGTTCCCTTCCCATAACGAGTCGCATTGATGCTGACAAATACAGTTTTGCTAATCTTGCTGAGCGTGATTCCGGTGCGTGTTACGACGTCCGATGGCGATGCGTTCAAAGGCGACTTTGCAGGCATGGGCTCTGGCGAGTTGCGAATGCAGGTGGCGGGGGAAGCACAGACGTTTTCGTTTGATGGTCTGTCGCTGCTGATGCCCGAGCAGGTTCCCGAAGAGACCGGACCGACGATGCGGGTGATGTTGTCGTCAGGCTCCGTGATTGCGGCTCAAGATTTGTCGCTCGAGGACGAGACGTTGACGATCGAGCCTCGGCGGCAAGCAACCTTACAGGTGCCGATCAAACAGGTGCGGGCGATTCGGTTTCGCGCGGCTACCGCGGCGGTGAACCCCGCTTGGTTGGCAAAGCTCGAAGATAATCGACGCGGTGATACGCTCGCGATCCGGCGCGAAGGCGACAAGCTTGACTTTATCGAAGGGGTCGTGACCGCAATTTCATCCGAGTCGGTGCGTGTCGAGATTGATGGAGACGAGATCGAGGCACCGCTTGCCCGGCTCGAAGGCGTTATCTTTGGGGGAACGTCGGTCGCCACTAACCCAGGCGACATCCAAATCGTTGATACCTACGGATCCCGTTGGTCGGTCGCCTCGTTACTGCCGAGCGAAGCGGACGAGCCGTTGAAGTTGAAGCTGGCCGACTCGATCGCACACACGTTGCCGATGGATCAAGTCGAGTCGATTCGCTGGACCGGGGGATTGTCGCTCTTGGCAACGCTCCAGCCCGCAAGCGTCTCGCACACCGAATTCATTGAGACGAAGCTCGATCGCGGCATGTTGAAAGCGTGGTTCGACCCCAAGGCCGATTCGGAAACGGGACAAGATTTGTTGATGTACGGCCGCTCGACGATCGAATATCGCATCGACGAAGGATTTAAAACGTTTGCTGCAGGCGTGCGTCGCGATGGATCGGTCAGTAAAGCAAATGATGCGATCGTGCGTGTCTATGTCGACGACAAAATGCTGTGGGAGGAAACGGTCCAAGGCGATCGCCCGCTCGGGCTCGAGTTGTCGGTCGCGGAGGGCAGTCGATTAAAGATCGAAGTGGATCCCGGTTCACAGGGAGACCTTGGTGGCACGATTCGGATCGTGCGACCAAGATTCTTGCGATAGTCGCAGTTCGACCGACTGCGGGAAATCGCAGCGAGTTTTGTGTCTCGCCGCATCGCGGTGAGCGCGGCGAGGAGGCGGGGAAGAGTGGCAAAGCGTGTGATGAACGCGACGTCTCGAAAAAAGATGAACATGTTAGGGAATTCGATCGTGAGCGATGCTGTAATGAGAACCGAATCCGTGCTGTCTAACCGGCCGGCGAAGCTGCTTCTTGGCTTGCTCGTTTGGGGCTGCAGTTCGCTGTGCGTGCTTTTCGCGGCGGAGGCTGCTGAGGGCCCGCTGAAGCTATCGCCGCTGCTCGCCGAGGCCGAAGAGCAACGGATCCAGGGGATCGAGCGGGCCATGCCGTCGACCGTGTGTGTGTTTGTGCCGGGCGGGGGCGGAGGGGGAAGCGGAGTTTTGATTTCACCCGATGGGTACGCGCTGACGAACTTTCACGTTTCCAGCCCAGCGGGAAACTACATGCGGTGCGGGTTAAGCGATGGCAATATCTATGACGCCGTGATCATCGGCATCGACCCGGTCGGCGATTTGGCGCTGATTCGTTTACTCGGTCGAGATGATTTTCCCTACGCCGAAATTGCCGACAGCCGTAAAGCCAAGGCTGGCGATTGGTGCATGGTGATCGGGAACCCGTTTCTGTTGGCCTCGAATCTTCAGCCCACTGTCACGTGGGGCATTCTTAGCGGCGTCAGCCGATATCAATATCCCTCGGGAACGTTGTTGGAGTATGCCGATTGTTTGCAAACCGATGCGTCGATCAACCCGGGCAACTCGGGTGGCCCGCTCTACTCGGCCGATGGACGCTTGCTTGGCATTGTCGGTCGCGCTTCGTTCGAAAAACGAGGGCGTGTGAACGTTGGGGTCGGTTATGCGATCAGCATCAATCAAGCAATGAACTTTCTGGGGTATTTGCACAGCGGCCGCATCGTGGATCATGCCACGCTCGGTGCGACCGTGGCGACGGACAGCGAAGGGGGAGTGCGAGTTTCGAATATCTTGGAATCCAGTGACGCCTATCGACGTGGGTTGCGCTATTCGGCGGAGATCATCGAGATCGATGGTCGCGTGGTACACACGGCAAACGATGTCCAGAACGTGCTCGCGACGTTGCCGAGTGGTTGGCGCGTGAAAATTGTCTATCGCAACGAAGGTCAAACCGTCCACACCTTGGTTCGATTGCGAAGCGTCCACGGGCAAGATGAATTGCTGACCAAGATGGCCGGCGCGATGCCCCCGCCGCCACCTCGTGAGGTGCCTAAGAAAGGCGGCGATGACGAAGATGGAGAATCGACGCCAGGCGATCACCCCGGTGCGAAGAGTGGCGCGGGCGATGTGCCTGCGGCCGTACTGGCGGTCTACGAAGAGCGACGCGGATTTGCCAACTACTTTGCCAATCAGCAGAAACAGAACGATTTTATCGGTGGCTTAAGGACTCAGTTTCCTCGCGGCGCCGCGGGAGATTCGGTCGCTTGGTCGATCAAAGGCAAAACACCCGATGGCCAAGAAGTCTTCATCTATGTTTCAGATCAGCGTTTGTCGATGGTGGTCGGCGAGACGCCAATCGAAGCGGTGACGAAGATGGATCTTTACGACAGCGTCGAAGGGAGGTCGTTCGCCGGCGCCCTGCCTGCACTCGATGCCTGGCGACGGATGTTGGCGAAGGGGCCCAAGAAATTTGGCGAAACGGTTTATTGGGGCACAATGCCACTCGCAGGCGAGCGGCCGCTGCGCGATTGCGTCGTGGGCAGCGACGGCGAGTTTGAGATCCGCTGGATGACGCACCCCAGCAGCAAATTGATCGAGTGTGTCGAGGTGTTTGCCGATCGAGACGAGGATCCCGCTGAGTTGTGGGTCGTTCGCGACTCGGATGATCCCGCTAACATGCCTGCGGGATTGGAGATTCGCTACGGGATCGATTCGGTCTTTCAAATGAAAGTCGATTCATGGGAGGCCCTCGAGGAGCAAAAGTCCGCTGAGGACGCAGGCGATGCAAGCGACAAAAAACGTGACGCGGCGGACAAAGCATCCAGCGACGACACGACAGCGAAACAGAATCAATCGGAGACGCAAGGTTGAGTACGAATCGAATAAGTCGCATGCTTGCGATCGGATGTTTCATTGGGTTGTTCGTCTCGACGGCGGTTGCGGAACCATCGTTGGACCAAGCGGCTAGCCATGCGCAAAAGCGCGTGGTGAAGATCTACGGCGCCGGTGGCTTGGCGGGGTTAGAGGCGTATCAAAGTGGTTTCCTGGTGTCTCCGGTGGGGCACATCGCCACGGCGTGGAGTTACGTGTTGGATGTTTCGCCCACGGTGATTCTCGATGACGGGCGTCGTTTCGATGCCGAGATCGTCGGTTTTGAGCCGTCATTGGAATTGGCGGTGTTGAAGATCGATGCGTCCGAGTTGCCCTATTTCGAAGTCGGCCAGGACTCGGTGGCCCAGTGGGGCGACCCGGTGATCGCGGTCAGCAATTTGTTTGGCATTGCCACGGGCCGAGAACCGGCCAGTGTGATGCAAGGCAGCGTGGCGGCTGAGACGACGCTCGATGCGCGGCGGGGAACCTTCAAAACGCCGTATCGCGGCAAGGTTTTGATTCTGGACCTGGTGGCAAATAACCCTGGCGCGGCCGGAGGAGCCCTGGTCAATGTAGACGGAGCACTCGTGGGCATGTTGGGCAAAGAACTGCGTGATGCCTCGACCGGCGTTTGGCTTAACTATGCGTTGCCGGCATCCGCGTTTCGTAAAACAATCGGTGACATTATCGCCGGGCGGTTGGTTCAGCGCGCCGACGATAGCGAACCGATGTTGCCGCGAGACCAATCGCATACGTTGGCGACGTTGGGCTTGGTGATGGTGCCCGATGTGCTCGAGTTGACCCCTGCGTTTGTGGATGATGTCGTCGTCGGAAGTTGGGCCTCGCGGGCTGAGGTGCGGGTGGATGATTTGATTCTCCTGTTGAATGGCCGCCGCGTGGAAAGCCAACGATCCCTACGAACTCTGCTTCGCTCGATCGATCGCCGCGACCCCGTTGAGCTAACGATTCAGCGGGGTTCGCAAATCATCCCTGTCACGCTTCGCGCTAAGTGATTGATTTTCCTTTTTAACGTCCTGTGGATTCAATGGCGAAATTCTTGAACGTACGAAGTCTAAACGAGCGATCCAGGGCAACCCGGTTTGGCTGCCGAAGCAATCCATTTTGGCGTGCTGGGGCCCGTTGTCTGAGGACGCGTTGCTTGGCGCTCCGATGCCAGACGACGCGTTGCTTGGAGACGCTTGTCAGTGGTCGGCGGCCGCCTCGATCGCGTTGGGTCGCAATATCGATGGTTCACGTTGCATCGCTTTTCCTGATCGCGGGGACGGTTTCCGGGCAAACGCTGGCAGAGGATGGGGAGTATCGTCGGGCGATGGCTGAGGCGGTTCGAGCGACCGCCAATCACGTGCTGCCGTCGGTGGTCGTTGTCGAAGTGATTGGTGCCAGCGGCAGTGCTAATGGTGAGGTGCAACAGGATGCACCGACCAGTGGCGTGATTGTGGATGAAGAGGGCTATATTCTCGCTTCGAGCATCGTCGTGCGTCGCGCCTCGGCCAGTATCTTGGTCGTACTGCCCGATGGCACGCGTCATGCCGCTGAAGCGGTTGCCAAGGACGAGCATCGCGACTTGGTGCTGCTGCGGATCAAGACGGATACCAAGTTGAATGCGATCGCATTGCCCGATCAAATCAACGTGCGGACGGGGCAAACCGCAGTTGCCGTTGCACGCTACGGAATCGATGCCTCGCCGCTGATCAGTCGCGGGGTGATGAGCGGAAACGATCGGCTCGATGGCATCGCGTTGCAAGCCGACGCGCGCGTCTCGGCTTCGTTTTACGGGGGCGTGCTCGTCGATCTGTATGGCAATCCGTTGGGGATTCTGATTCCCGCCGTTGCCGAAGGCGGAGCCGAGGCGGACACGGATTGGTACGACTCGGGTATCGCTTTTGCTATCCCTTTGGATCGGGTCAAAAAGAATCTGGCTCGCATGCGAGCGGGCAACGATATCAAAAAAGGCTTGATTGGGATCGTTTCGAAAAGCAAAGATCCGTACGAAAACCAGACCGAACTTGCCGCCATTCGTCTGCGTTCGCCCGCCGAGGCTGCGGGATTGAAGGCCGGGGACAAGGTGCGATCGGTCAATGGAAGCAAGGTCCAGCGGTATCAAGACGTGCGTTTGTTATTGGGCCGGTACGATGCGGGCGACTCGATCTCGATCGAGGTCGATCGAGAAGGCGAGATCATCACGTTTGACGTTACTTTGGCCGATTCCATTCCACCGCTCAAGCCGCAGCGGTTGGGAGTGATCGCGATCGATACCACGCCCGAGTCTGCTAAGGCCTCCGATGCCCCTAAAGCCAATGCGGACAACGCTCCTGCTGCCGAATCCAAGGATGGCAAACAAACCACACGGGTTGTCGTCAGTGAATCCATCGCAGGGACTCCAGCGGACGGGAAGCTGCGGGCCGGTGACGTGCTCGAAAAGATTGGGGCATTCGAGATTGATGATGTCGAGTCACTGCGGCGACAAATGATTTCGGCTGAGCCGGGCAAGGTGATTGAGTTGACGGTGCGTCGAGCAGGTGCCAAGGATGGGGATGCCAGTGAAACGATTTCGTTGACCCCCGAGTCGATCGACAACGCGATCGTGACGGCCATCCCGAAAGCGTGGAGCGATGCGGGCGGCAAGTGGTCGATCAATGAACTGAAGCTTCCCGATGCCGCGAACGTGGCCGCCGTGTTGGCGCCGGAGGCCGACGAGTCGTTGACGCGAATGGGGTTGATGGTGTTGTTAATGAACCCCGGCGAATCCGCTCCGCAGGAAGTGTTGCAGTCATGGAGTGAGGTTGCCGAGAAGACCGGAGTGGTGGTCTGTGCGGTAGCGGCCGAGGACAACAAGCGGTGGCAGCCGAAGGAAATCGAAGTGATTGGCCGTTTGGTGGCCTCGATCCAAAAGTCATCGGCAATCGCGCCATTGGCGGTTGCCGTGGTCGCTCCCGGAGCGATTTCGGGAGTAAAAGCGGAGGCCTCCGACTCGATGGCACTGGCGGTCGCGATCTCGGCGAGTCGAACGTTTTATGGGGTTGCCGTGGCAGCGGAAACACGGCCACCGGCGGTTCGATTGCGGGAAAACGATGCCGAAGCATCGCTGCAGATCATGTTGCCGATCGGCAAGGACGTCGAGCTACCCTCCTGGGCGCCCACGCTACAAAAATCGGGTTACCCGGTAATTCGAGGAGGCGACGTCGACCGGGAAACATTGCTGCGCTGGGTGCGTTTGTTGCAAGCGGTGTAGTTCGCTCCCCGGTATCGAGCGTGGACGTTGAGCGAGGACGTCGCGCGTGCCCCTGATGGTACCGCGATGCGTGCGATGACTGCATCGTTACGACTGCCCTGCTATCCGCAGCGTTATGCCTGCAGCGCGGAACGCAATTGATCCGCGATTTTAGGAACGTGATCGTACGGGGCTTCCTCTTCGTATTCGAGCACGACGAACCCTTGGTAACCGCCGTCTCTTAAAATCTTGCCGATCCGTTCCAAGTCCGCGGGGCTCTTTTTGCCCGTGGGCGACTTCATCATCGTTTTGACTTGAATGTTGACCGCGTAAGGCACGCACCGCTGGATATCCGCATAGGGATCGTCCGAGTTGAAGTTGCCGGTGTCAAGATTCATGCCGATCCATGGATTGTTGACTTCTTTCATGATCGTCAAACACTGCTCGGCGGTCAGTTGGCCATGATTTTCGACGCCAAGGTAAATGCCTTTCGATGCGGCGTGTTTGGCACATTTCTCCAACGCTTCGATCGCATCGACCATTCGTTCGGGTTGCTCATCAATCTGTTTCCGAGTGCCTGCGAAGAAGCGGATGTGGGGCGCGCCGAGAATCGCGGCGTTGTCGATCCAAGTCATCGCGTCTTCAATTTGACGCTCCAGCTTGGGCCCTTTGCCAACCGTAAAGTCGTTGCCGATCGCGGTGCCCGAGATTGCGACGCCTCGCTCAAAGGCTTTTCGCTTCAGTTCGAGAAAGTAGTCGGCCGTAGGGTTGGGCTCGAAAAAATAGCTTGTCAATTCGGCAGCGTCGAATCCATGGACGGCGCAGTAGTTGAGGAACGCCCCCATGTCCATTGCCGCTCCGCCGGTCGCAGGCGTTTGAGCTCCCTTTCTCGTGAACGAAAAGTAGCTGCGGAACGAGTAGGCAGCCAAGCCGAGCTGGAATCGCGGTGGGCCGGTTCGGGCAATCGGTTCGCGTGCTGTCGAGCGGAGTGCAAGTGAATTGCAGGCGAGCGAAACGCTGGTTCCCGCTGCCAATACGTTTTGAATAAAGTGGCGTCGCTTCATGGATTCGTCTCGGGATCAGTGGGGCGTTGAAAAAGTGTGCCGGTTTAGAAGGAGAAGCAGGCGAGGTGGTTGTGATTGATTGCCGCCATCCACTTCGTCTCTCACCCAACGATTATAGTTCGGATGGTGGCAACGCGCGTGCCAGGGCCAAGGTTTAGGCCGGGACTTGGGCCCGGGCTTCCCGCATGGGACGCAAGCGATCGGGGGGGCAATCCGGCGAGTCGTCGATGCGGCTAGTTGTCGATCCGGCGTTCAAATCGCTCGATGGACGTCGCTCGCCCTAGGGCATTGGTTTCGACGATCGCGCCACAGAGCCGAACGTCTTCGGTTGCGACATGGAAATGGCACGGTTCAAAGGTGCGGGAGGTGCGGGTCACGCGTTGAATGTCACGGCCAATGATGCTGGTATAAGGGCCGCACATCCCTACATCGCATTGAAACGCGGTTCCGCCGGGAAAAATACAGGCATCGGCGGTGGGGACGTGGGTGTGGGTGCCGAGCACGGCGGTCACGCGGCCATCGAGGTATCGTCCGAGCGTCTGTTTGTCGCTGGTCGCTTCGGCATGAATATCGACGAGGATGTGGTTCGTTTTTCCGTCGATTTCCTTCAGGACGCGGTCAACCGCCGCGAACGGGCAATCGACAGGTCGCATGAACACACGGCCCAGCAGCGAGATGATGCCCAGCGAACCGCCCGAGCCCGTTTTGATGATCGTCCAACATTTGCCGGGAGCGTCGGAGGGGAAGTTGGCGGGTTTGAGGATCCGCTCACTGGTTTGTAGCGTTTTGGTGATCTCTTTCTCGCGATAGATGTGGTCGCCCATCGTCATTGCATCGACACCCGCTTCAATCAACCGTCGATACTGGCGCGAGGTCAACCCCGATCCGTCGGCTGCATTTTCTGCGTTGATGATCAACGCATCCAGGCGAAGTTCCTTGCGGAGCGGTTTCGCGTGTTGCAGCACGGCCGTGTAGCCAGGTTTACCGACGACGTCACCGAGAAACAGGATTCGCATTAAAATCGGTCTGGGAAAATGAGGGATGGCCGGCATCGGGCCTGAGTAGGATCAACCCCCGGCGCAATCCCAATGCATTCACATTGCGTCCGGAGACTGGGGTTTTTTGCGGGGACGCCGGAGACTTGGGGGGGACGCAACTTGAACCGTCGGTATCGCTTAGGATACGGGCTGATTAGGCATCTTCATCAAATTCGCCTTCGAAAATGTCTTCGCCAGCAAGCGTTTGCATGATGATCGGACATCCTTCCTCGAGCATATCAAGGACCTCGCCGAACCCGTCGTCTTCGCCATAGTACGGATCGGGAACATCCTTGGGCCAATGATCGTCAAGGTAATCGCCGAACATGCGGATGTGCAATTTCGATCCGTTTCTCATGCCGTGCAGCGCCGCATGGATCTCGGAATCCATCGCCAGGACCAAGTCGAAGCGTTTGGGGTCGAGGTCTTCGGGCGTCACCACTCGAGCACGGCTGGTCAATTCGTAGCCGCGAGATTCGGCAGCCGATCGCATTCTTGGATCGGCAAGTTTGCCGACATGGTAGGCATGCGTGGCGGCGGAATCGACTTCCATATCGACTCCATACTCTTGTGCAAACCGTTTCATCACGGCCTCACCGGCCGGCGATCGACAGATGTTTCCCAGGCATACAAACAAGATTCGTTTGGTCATTGAATTGGTCACCTCAGCAGGGTGTCTCCGACACGGTGGTCCAGATTGGCGATATTCGCCGAAATCGATATTGGTTACGGTTTCCCCCCCGAAAAAACGCTCGTGGTCACTCTCGACGACGGTCCGTTTCGGCGGTGGGGGAGATCCCACAAGGAACGCGCACCGAGGGGGATTGGTTTAGAAAAAACTTAGCAATTTTCCTCTGCCGAGAGTTCATTCCTCTCGCTCGCTTTGGGTTGCCGGGGGGAGGGAGAAGAGGCAAATGACGAGGTTGTTTCCAAACCACTTCTCCGAACCACTTCACAGTATAACGCTTTGCGGCAACGTTGCGGGCGAGCACAGAACTTGAACAATTCGTCCCTCGAAGTAAAGAGAGCTGCCGATGAAAAAAGGGGACATCAAGCGAGGCGAGCAGCGAGGCGAGCAGCGAGGGGGGCAGCGAGGGGGGGGGCTCCACGTCACGCGCGAGGCTTGTTTCCCGCCCCTCTCCGCTTCGCCAGGCGGGTGATCCCAGGCGGGTGATGTCGCGTGAGGGATGTTACGTGAGGGATGTTACGTGAGGGATGTTACGTCGCTGTGACCCGGGAGCTTCACAGCGACACCACGTCGGGGTTGGTAGGGAGCGGCCGCCTCTGTTTTGAGCGGCCGTTTCGGGCGGCCGTTTCTCGCCGGCAAAGCGTGGTTTGATGCTTGCCCAACCCAGGCCACCGTTTCGGGGCTCGGAGCATTGAAAAGGTTCAATCGCCGCGTCTCCTTTCTAACAAGTACGGGCGCTCGCGGCGATTCAAAATCGTGAGCGGTTTGCGAGAATCGTCGCCTCATTCCCGTCAGACCGCTGAATAAAATGACGCCACACCAAAACGCGTTTTTTGTCGACTCCCTGCACTTTTTATCATGATCGACACGATGCATTTGAGGACGAGAAACGCCGGGTCGGGTTTTGGCGGCTTCGGAAATTTGTTATCCTTGCCCCATCGAAAGGCGATCATTTTTATCAAAATGATCAAAAATCCTAGTTGAGCTGATCCAGTTTGACGGTCCACTTGGACGACGTTGATGCACGCCTCCTTGAGAGACTGGTGAGGGTTCGTGCGAACACTTCACGTGGCAAAAAAATTGCCAGTGGGGTTCACGTCATTGCACGAGATTTTGCACGAACCGCGACGTAATTTAAATCGCAAGTTGTTTTCACGGGAGATGCGGTGTTTTTTTGCCGTCATGGCATAACGTTTAATTGGAGCTTTTCTGCGTCATTGACGCGGTTGTTTCTCACCCTCCTGCTTGTTCAGGTTTCGCCTGTTTTCGGTCAAGATCCGTCGGTTGAGCCGCTCGATCCTTCGCCGCTGGTCAATCGCCCACTCGCGCACCGCGGCGACGGGGCCGACGCAATGGAAGGTCTGCTCCACTCTGAAAAGCAATCCTTGGCGTTCGAGGAGACCTCGTTCTCCCTCAACAAAGAAGGCTATCTGTCGCTCCGTTGGAACGAGATTTCAGACGCGACTCAATACATTCTAGTCGACCAACAGCAACGTGAACTCTACCGCGGTGCATTCCCCGTTGCGTTCGTCTCGGGGTTATCCGATGGGACTCATCCGTTTCATGTTCAAGCGTTGGATGCGGATGGAAGTGTGATTGCGACAACTCGGGATCCCGCCGTTGTGGTGGTAGAGCATTGGCCGATGAGGTACGCGATCGGATTGTTTGTCGTTGGTTTGGCAGTCTTTGTCACGCTATTGGCTTTAATTGTACGTGGCTCGACACGCCCCCGTTCGGTGCCGCCGGTTGCCGCGGGGACCGACTCGCAAGAGTCGCTTTCTAGTGGGCGTGATACCGATGGCCGCGTCGAGACGGACCTCCGCGTCGAGGAGTTGAAATGATAGTGGCTGCGGCTCCGATCCTCAGCTCGGCTGCGGGTTATGTGATGTTGGCGCTCTTTAGCGTGCTTTGGATCTCACTTGGCATTTGGTGGGGAAGACGCGCAAAGTCATACGATGGCTTTGCGGTTGCCGGCCGGAACGTGGGATTGGCGCTGGCCACCGCGACTGCGGTGGCGACTTGGATCACCTCCAACACGACGATGCTCGCGCCTCAGTTCGCGTTGCAACTTGGCGTTTGGGGAGCGGTTGCGTACGCGACGGCCAGCTTTGGTTTGTTTGCGTTTGCACCGATGAGTGGCCGCATTCGCCAATTGATGCCCAAGGGGTACACGGCGGTCGAGTTTGTGCGCCGCCGCTATGGGGTCTGGGGAACGATTCCGTTTCTGATCATCTCGATCTTTTACGCGTTGACATGGTTGATTTCGATGTCGATGGCGGGCGGCAAGCTATTGAACGTGCTGTCGGGGATTCCCTACGAGGTCGGTATGTCGGTGGTCGTTTCGGTATGCGTGCTGTACACGTTGTTCGGTGGTATGTACGCGGTGATCGGCACCGACTTTATCCAAAGTTTGATCATTTTGGTCGGGTTAGTGGTGGTCGCGATCGCCGTGCTTGTCAAAATTGACATTGCCGATGTGCATGAAAAATTAACATTGGATCGACCGATGTTGTTGTGGGTGCTATTTCCCGCCGCCTTGATGTCGTTGTTCAATAATATGTTGTTCAGTTTTGGCGAGATCTTTCATAGCAATGTTTGGTGGAGCCGAGCGTTCGCGATGCGTGAGGGGGTCGGCCCGAAGGCGTACGCGATCGGAGGATTGCTGTGGTTGCCGGTGCCGATTTTGGCAGGCTTTTTAGGATTGGCCGCTCCCACGCTCGGAATCGGCATCAGCCAACCGGATACCGTCGGCCCCTTGGTCGCAGCGACCTTGTTGGGTTGGGGCGGAGCGTTGTTGGTGTTTGTGATCGTGTTTTGTTCGCTGGCCTCGAGCATCGATAGTTTGTTGGCGGCAACTTCGGATTTAATCGTCAATGACATTGTCGAGCCGTTGCTGCGGGATCCCATCGACGATGCCTCCAAGCGACGTTATTCCGCGATCAGTATCATTTTTCTAGGGGGTTTGGCTTGGGCGCTCGCTTGGCCCAATCGAGGCACCTTGGCGACCGTCTTGTTCTTTGCCGGGCCGATGGTCGGCAGCTGTATTTGGCCCATCGTGGGTGGTTTGTATTTTCGCCGCCCGAGTGCCGTGGCTGCCTGTGCTGCGATGATTTCGGGAAGTGTGTTGGGGTTGGCTGCGTATCATTGGATCGGGTGGTTTGTCGGTTCATTAGTCGGTGCGGCGGTTTCCGGGGTCGTGTTTGGTTTGGGCACACTGATTGCTCCTGCTCGTTTTGATTTCGCTTCACTCTCGAGCGAGCGAGTGGACGACGGAGGTGTGGATTGCTTGCATCAGCGTGATGCCGTAGAGGACCGTTTGTTATGATGTTTTCTGTCGCCTTTCTAGAGTGGCTTGTGATCGGTGCGTTGGTGCTTTGCAGCGTCGGCGTTTTGATTCTTGTCGCGTTTCTTTTTTTTGATTCTCGAGACAAGAAAATTTGGTGAAGAACGTGAGCACAATTCCAAACTCTCAAACACCTCACAGTTCAATGAAGATTGCGGTTAATTCAAAAGGTAAGCAGTTGAATCCTGCGGACTTGTTGGACGTCAGCGACGGTAATATTGATCGCGCTGCGCTCGAAGCGCTCGCGGGACAATCGATCTTGAACCCTCGCCAATTCGATCGCAGGACCGTCATTGCGATCGCTCAACTAGCGGCCGTTTTGGAAATGCGAAACGTCGAAATCGATAAACCGCTTGATGGCAAGATTGCCATCACCGCCTTTTTCGAAGCGAGCACTCGCACCCGTTTATCATTCGAAAGCGCGGTGCAACGTCTCGATGGAAAGGTGCTCTCGGTACCCGATGGACAAGTGACCGGGGTCGCCAAGGGAGAGTCGTTGGCGGATATCGGTGAGATGTTCAATACCTATGGTGACGTGGTCATCATGCGGCATCCCGATACCGACAGCATGGATGAAATTCGTCGCAATTTGCAACGCCCGCTGATCAACGCAGGCAACGGATCGGGGCATCATCCCACTCAGGCGCTGATCGACTGGTACGCGCTGCTCAAATGGCGTCCCGAGCTTTCTCTCGAAAATTGCCCCGAAGATCGCCGCGTGCACTTGGGAATCATCGGCACCCCAGGCTCGATGCGAGCGGTCAAGAGTTTTCTCCGCTTGTCGTTGATGTTCACCAATTCGGTGAAACGGATCACGCTGATCTCTGAGATGGCGGATCCGGTGGGATTGGATTTAACCGAGCCCATCGAAGAGTCGCCCATTCCGATCGATATCACCAACGATGCCCAAGAAGTCCTGCCACACCTGGACGTGGTGTATGTGAATTCCATCGCGTTTCTGGGGGACAGTTATCGGAATCTTGACGGACGCTACAAGTTGGATCGCAGTAGCAATCTGAAATCGGACGCCGTGATCATGCATCCGTTGGCACGCAATGATGAGTTGTCCGAAGACTTGGACCAAACCGAACACAATCTTTATTTTGCCCAAGCGGCAGGTGCGGTGTTCGTGCGGCAAGCTCTCTTGACCGCCGTGCTGGATCGATTGAATCGAATCAGCGGAATCTAATTCGGGTCGAATGATGATCCGTCACGGGGCGTGAAACGCATTGGCGTTCTTCGGCCAAGGTTGCCGCTTGCGCCCCCTTCATAACAATTCAATCTCAAAGAGGAACATCGAATGTGCGGCATTACTGGGTTTTGGAATCCATCGCGAACGAATGAGCGTGAGTTGCGGTTTACGCTCGATCGAATGTTGGATGTGCTTGATCACCGTGGTCCCGATGAACGGGGGAGCAAATTCTATCTGGAAAACGGCGTTGCCTTGGGGCACACCCGGCTCTCGATCGTCGGTCTCAGCCATGGGCATCAGCCGATCGAAACCGACGCCGGTGACTATGCGATCACGGTGAACGGCGAACTCTACGGATACAAACGCATTCGCACGCAATTGGCTTGCCAGCAATGGGAGTGTAGCGGCAAGAGTGACAGCGCGGTCGCACTACCACTTTACCTGCGAGACGGCATTTCGTTCGTCGACCAATTGCGCGGCGAGTTTGCAATCGTGCTTTACGACGATCGCGAGAAACGCCTCATTCTGATCCGTGATCGTTTCGGGATTAAACCGCTTTATTATGCCGTGAACGAGAATGGCGTCGTTTGGGGATCCGAGGTCAAATCCATTTTGCAGCATCCCGACGTGACTCCCAAATTGTGTCCGCGGGCGGCGCTGCATCAAATGATGCAAGTGATGGTGCCGGGGACCACCGCGTTCGAAGGTGTCGAGGCACTTCAGCCGGGACACATGTTGATTGTCGAGCTTCGCGATGGGCGACTGGAAACGAAGACCAAACGATGGTGGGATTTTGTCTTTCCCACCTCCCACGATCCGAACCCCGATCCTGCGGAGTACGTCCAAGGCGTCCAAGATCGCTTGATCGACGCGGTCGCAACACGCTTAGAGGCGGATGTGCCGGTGGGCTGTTACCTGTCCGGAGGGATCGATAGTTGTTCGATTTTAGGATTGGCTACAACGCTTCAACAATCGCCCGTCAAAGCGTTTACGATCGCCTTTGATAATGATGAGTACGACGAGTCGAACATTGCCAAGTTGATGGCCGATCGCACTGGGGCGGAACAGGAATTGTTGCGGTTGACCGAGAAAGAGCTTTATGGCCCTGCCTTCGAACGCGCGACGTGGCACGCCGAGCGAACGTTCTATAACACCTTGGCGGTGGCGAAATGGCACATGAGTCGCCGCGTCCGCGCGTGCAATTACAAGGCCGTCGTCACGGGCGAAGGCTCGGATGAATTGTTCGGCGGTTATCCGTTTTTCAAACGCGATTGGTTGGGCCGCGAGGACGAAGGCGGCTTGTTCGCGGGCGCAATTTTATCCGAAGAGGATTTGACGCATCCGGCTTGGGAAGACCTCTGTGGGTTCACGCCGTCCTTCATGCAGCCTTGGATGTTGGTGCTCGAGCGGGTTCGTCCCTTGTTGTCCGCAGAGATGCAAGATTTGCTGCGTGAATATGATCCGATCGCCGCCGTCGCCGCGGCCATTGATCCAGATCAAGTTCGCGGGCGACATCGATTGGATATCTCCCAATACACCTGGAGCAAGACGATGCTCGAAGGCCAAATTTTAACTTGGGGGGGCGATCGCATGGATATGGCCAACAGCATGGAGGCGCGGCCCGCGTTCCTAGACCACCATTTAGCGGAGTACGCAACGACGATCCCGCCGGAGATTCGCATTCGTGACGGGGTCGAAAAATGGGTGCTGCGGGAAGCAATGGTCAACGTATTGCCTCGCGAGTTATACGAACGCAAAAAGTTTGCCTTCATGGCACCCCCGGCTCATACCGATCCGGTCAAACGCAACGCGGTCCAGGAGATGATCGACCATTGGCTGACTCCCGATCGAGTCGCTGAGCTCGGCTTCTTTAACCGCGAAGCGCTCCATCCGTTTATCGAAGGGGCGTGGCAGGAAACCGACGGGACGCTCGCACGACGCAATGACATCGTGATCAATCACACGTTGCAATTGCACATGTTGCAGGGGCAATATGTCGAAGGGCTGCCGTTGCCCGTGGTGGATTGAGACGATGACATCACGCCATGAAAACACTAAAGTGAAACGCAACTCGAGACGCATTGGGCGTGCCTCGTAATCGGTTCACTGTTTTGGCTGATGATGACAACGTTCCTTCCCGCTGACAGCCATCGTTTTCACGAACGGCAAATCACCTTTGCCCCCACTAACCATCTGTTAACCAACCTCGGTGTTTGGTCGCACGATGGCAACTGGATTTATTACGATGTTCGCAGTGATGCCGCAGGCTCGTTGTTTGATGGTACACGGATTGAACGAGTCAACGTCGAATCCGGTGATGTCGAAGTGGTTTACCAAGCCCAGCATGGGGCTTGCGTCGGCGTCGTCACGGCGAGTCCCTGTGAAGACAAGATCGTCTTCATCCATGGCCCAGAGAACCCCAGCGACGATTGGGCCTATGCCGCTTGGCATCGTCGCGGCGTGACGCTCGAACTGCAGTCGCGTAACCCCGGTACGCCGCACTCGGTTGCTAATCTTGATGCTCGCGACTTAGTGCCGCCGTATACGGCCGGCGCGCTCCGCGGTGGTACTCATGTGCACGTCATTAGCGGTGATGGCCGTTGGATCAGTTTTACTTACGAAGACCATGTTCTGGCAACTTCCGCCGATGCCAATGCGCAACAAAACCAACGCAATGTTGGAGTCTCGGTGACCGATTCTGCCGTCTTAGTCCCCGCCACTCACCCGCGCAATCACGCGGGCGAAGCCTTTAGCGTGCTTGTCACCAAGACGGTTGATCGGCCCAATCCGGGCAGCGACGAAATCCTGCGAGCCTACAGCGATGCTTGGGTCGGAAGCAACGGCTACGTTCGTAGCGATCGCTCGCGGCAAACCCGAGCGTTGGCCTTTATCGGAGACGTGGTGACGCAGAGTGGCGACGTCGTTCCTGAGTTGTTCGTGGTGGATGTCCCCGACGACGTGACGGTGGCTGGCGACGCGCCGTTGTGTGGCACTGCGTCAACGCGACCGGAGCCGCCGCGGGGCACGGTTCAGCGGCGATTAACCCATACGGCGGAACGTAAACACCCAGGGCTTGGCAACGTTCGACATTGGCCACGCAGCAGTCCCGACGGCAGCAAAATTGCGTTCTTAATGCGAGACGACGCCGGACTCACGCAACTGTGGCTCGCATCGCCAATCGAGCCAGGTATTCGTCAATTGACGCACAACGAGTTCTCGATCGAGTCCGCGTTTACGTTTCGATGCGATGGTCTCGCGATCGCTTGTGTGGTGGGGGGCTGCGTCTGTGAAGTGGATGTTTGCAACGGCAAGACGACGCCTTTGACGTCCCCAACGGATCCTGCGATTAAACCTCGTCCGGAGGCGGTCGTTTATTCACCCGATGGGACGCGCGTTGCTTATCTGCGTCCCGACATGTCGGTCGCAGGAACGACCAATCAAGTCTTTGTTGCGGAGACGCAGTGGGGACGCGAGAACGAGCGGTGAGCAGACGGCCGGCGAAGGCGAGAGTTTCAGTCGGACATGGCATCCGTCAACGCAACGCGGGAACGGCTGCTGGAAGCTTGGTTTTGCCCAAGTGATCGTCAAACGGTATTGACGCGGCTTTTATTGACCCAACTCGCGTGACTTGGGTGCAACGCTTGGTTCGCTGCTCTTCCTTTCATCCGCCAGAATGCGATTCATCCTATCCAAATGCCTTGACCGTTCACTCACGTCCGCGTCATCTGGAATCGAATTCAAGAGACGCCGCACACGCTCCGTTTGACGCGAAGAAAACACGTTCGATTCGATCAGAAAAAGGCATGCATCGGCCATCTGTAGTCGTTGCTCGACCGTTTTGCTTTCAACATGGAACAGCGTCTCAAATATTTCTCGCGTTCGCGCAATCCCTTGCAGCTTCTTTCGGCAATCGACACAGCGAACGCAGTCGGAGTCTAGGCCGAAGCCAAGCACTTCGTACCAGTGCTTTTGTTCCTTGGCGAAGAAAATGAATGGTCGCTCGCAATCGCGACATTTTCGCTCGAGGTCAAAGTAATGGGTTACGGGGACCGTAGCCGGTGTTTGTCTGGAAAGGTCTGCAACGATTGCCGTGTTGGCGATGCGTTTCGGGCGGTCGGTGTAGGAAGTGGTGTCTCCGTATGGCCATGGCTTGCCAACGACTGCTTCGAATTGAGCAACAATCTCGTTATGGGACGTTGTGTTCCAATGCAAGTGGACGCCACGATGCATTGGATTCGGGTTCAGTCCCGTAACGTTCGGACGTCTGCCATATCTCGGATGGTCAATAAACGAGGCGTACTTGTCGGATTTGCTTGACATATTCTTTGTCGGTGAACGCTCGCGATAACTCGATTGCGAGCACGGAGGGTCTATTTCAAAGTCACCCGGCTCCGCGATATCGATTGGTCGCATTGTTGTCCGACGCTTTTCGACGAATCCTCAACTGCAGGCTCCAGGAATCTCAAGTGGTGGGCCGCATGTGCCGCGTGGAATTGATTGAAGCCGTCGCGATCCATTGGACCAAATCCCGGATGGGGATGCAGCGGTCCAGTGTTTGATTGGAACTTTAAAACGCAAGCGGTAAACGCACTGACCTCGGTGGCGTCGTCAAGATCCATTGGCGGCACGAACATTGGAGCCGTCTTCACGCCGGAAGGCGAATGGCCCGAAAGCAGACGTGGCAGAACTAACCAACGCAAAAGCGGTCGGAGGGGATATCCCAAAATTGACATCCACGTTGGATAGCCATGCATGTTGGCCTCGATTGTCAACTTCATGTGTCGACAAATTTGCCCAAGAGACCAATTGCCGTTGCGAACGTATCCAGACCCGAGCAAGCGTTCGCATTCGGACACCGCGTCAGTAAGCTCGTTGAATTTCAGTTCACGGCGGGTTTTCCCTGCCGTCGGATTCAATCTCGTCGGATGACGATCGGCGTCAGCGGGGGCGGTGGTTTGATTTTCCATTTGTAAACGTCCGATTCCCGTGCTCCGTTGCAGTACGCCCAATAATGGGCATGATCGAATGCGGTGCCACTTCCTTGGGGAACCCAATCCCCGGCACACAGTTTCTTTCTAAGTAGTCAGCATACCAAATGATCATCATAACGAATGAGAGTACGGCGCGTCTTGCTTAGTAAACGCGGCAACGACGGTGAGGCAACCGATTGTGGAGGGGAAGCCTACGAAAGGGAGCGTAAGTGCCGGCCTGAGTATCGCCGCCGGGCGCATGCTTACCAAACCACGCATTGTTTTGTACCGAATTCACATCGAAGACCGATCCTTCGGGGCGAACACGCAGGACAACGTGAAACCAAACGGAGAGCTGAAATAGAGGTGGATCGAGAACATGGACAGGCACCGAATACGTTCATGTCGGGGGGAGATTCAGCTAGTGGAATTGGGAACAGGGGCTGGCCCGACATCCAGGACCGTGCATGTGGAAGTTGACCTTCCACTTCCATACGCCCGGTCACCGCCACTCCCGTGCAATTTGCGGTTCGATGTGTTTCCTTGGATGCATCGCAATCAAATCGTGACTCAACCGCCCGCGTTCGGCGCCACCGTGTTTTCTTTGTTCCAGACTACAACTGGCATACCACGCTCCCCTTTTTCATCGGGCTCCTCACGGAGGTACGGTTCCGTTCTCAAATGACCGGAATACTTGCCATCGCCTTGATACGTAAGGAGGAAGCTCGATGTTTGCCGCGCCCCGGTGTCCGGCGCGTGGTAGGCGTAGGAAACGAGATAGGTTGGACCGGCGGGATCGTAAGCCAACGAATTCACCGTAGCGGGAACGCCGACGGCCGCAGTCGCAGCTTCCACCTGTGCCGCAATGTCGAGTTCGCGTAAGGGGGTGAGCGAGTTGATTTCTGCTTCCAGATGAGCTGTGCGAAGTCGCGATTGCAGCAATGCAATCGTTAGAGCCGCAATTGCGACAAGCAGAAACAGAGTGGAAAGCGATATGCGAAAGGGTTTCATTGAGAGCCAAGGTGTTTGTAGGCGAACGCCAGGGGCCAGGGGCCAGGGGCCGGCGGGTCGGAAGCGGGTGACTTGCCACTTCCGATTGCTCGCGTTCCAGTCGCCGATGCAACCTGATGTCCGTCCTCTTTCCTATCGGCGAATAATCACGGCGAGGGCAGATCGATTCCCAATGCGGACAAGATGATCCCGATCAGTAAGAAGAAGAGTATCGTGGCTGCGAGCAGGAGGAAGTATTGGAAAACGATGGCAGCCAAACCAACGGCTACCGACGAAGCGGAAATGCGAACGTTTTCCTGTCTGCAAAAACCCCCGACACCAAGACAGATGCCGCACAACCCGAGTGTAATCGTGCCCGCGGGATACCATTTCGCGATATCGAAACCCTCGTCCGGTTGTACAGGCGGTACATACTCTTGCTTTTTGGCCTTCGCGATGAGTCGATCCTTCACTTTAGTGGCGAATTCGACGGCCACCTGATCCATCGGTTTTCGTTCGGGCGCGATCGCGTCAAGAATCCACGGCGACAGAACAGCCGCAATCAAACCAAATATCGCAAAATTGAGACCCACGACTGAAACGACCGAGCGTCGCGGCAAATCGCTTGAAGTTGAGCGTGCAGTTTGTTTTTCAGTTTCGGTCATTAGGTATTGATGGAACATTTGAGTTCACGGCGACCGGGAGCTGGTCATCCACTTCGATACGCACGGCTACCGCCACTCCCGTGCAATCCTCTAATTAGCCAATGCTGCGATGCATCGTGTTGCCTCTTTGCCTAAGTCGATTCAGAGGCTCCCGGTCAAGCGAGCCTTCCAGTAGGCACCCAAGTGATAGATGATCCCGCAACTGGAGTTTTGTAAATATTCGGTGCTCCGAATCAATTCCTTCAATCGCTTGCTTTGCTCGGCCGAAATCGCTGGATGATCCACCATCAGTGGCACCATTGCTGCCTCGCCAGCTTCGCGTGTCAAATGCCACACTTCTCGATAGGAGCCCCACTGTGGGTTGGGGTACCCCTTCTGGTTGATCCAGTTGTCGACCGTGCGCCAGTCTGGGCCAAGCATTCGTCGCTCCTCCGCTGTCTTCTCTGAGAGCTGCGCCGAGACCCGCTTCGATCGTTTTTCAGCCAATCTAGCCAGGTGTTGCATCACCTCATTCATTTGCGTCTTCAAGTCATCATCCTGTTCCAATTGATAGAGCAGTTCCAACGAGCACTGCATTTGCAGAATTGCATAGGCAGGCGTGTTCTTATCGGGATCGGTGGATTGCTGTACCGCCTTCGCCACATATTTCCGCCATTGCCTATAGTATTTCTGATCCGCGGTGACATCCCAGGCGGCGGCGTAAATCATCGGCAGCCGGGCAGCTTCGTGAGCCTGTACATTCCACATGCGACAGATCCCCAGAGGACACCGTTGTCCATCGGCGCGACAAAAGTCGTAGTCGTTCTCCGGCGTGACAAACTGAATCATTCGGTCCGCCACCGCCATCAGGATATTTCGAATCTCGTCCTTGGTCTGATCATCGGACAGCGGGCTCCGATAGAATTTCCAGAGTCCGTGTACCCCATGCGTGTATTGGTCTCGCGAAGAGTTGATGTAAACGCTTTTGCGGTCATCCCGACAGACATTCCTGGCGAGAAATCCGGGGACACCATGAACCGTGGCGCAGAGACGCACACCGCTGTAGACCTGCTTGGCGCTTTCGCGGAGGCTTTCATCTTCGGTGACTGCGTACATGTCAGTAATAATGCTGAGCATCGCGCCGCCCAGGATCATTCCGTCCTCCATCCCCGTGCCGTAACCACAAGGGTTGGGATACTGTCGCCGCACTTCCTCCGCCGTGGGCAAGTGGGAGAGCTCCTTCCCCGGTTCATAACTGCTCAAGTAATCGGCAAATGTCTGCACATCCTTTTGGAAGAATCGGTTCCATGTGACCTCCCACGCCTGTCCCATTTTGGCATCTAACACCGCCGGCGACGACGACAATGTTTCTTCGGCGGCAATGTTAATGACGCCCGTGGAAGGAGGCCACGACGAAACCGCGAGTGTAAACGTGATGAAAAAACAAAGTGGCTTCATGTCAGATTCTCGTTTGGATAACGCCCCGATGATGATCGGGACGTTGGTGCGATCGTATCATTGAAAAATGTGGTCGGCGGAGTCCAGTGCAGCATGTTGTTACGAGGGTTTTTAGACAATCCTTAGCCTGCATTGCTGTCCAATACAAACACCGGATCACCAATGCTTATCGTGCCAGTGCGAATCACGTCGCCATAAACGCCAGCATTGTTCTCGTTTAACTTGACTGCGGATTTCACCACCGAGGGGTCGTGTTGTGCTGTATCGGGATTTAGACCGATCATTTTGCAGCGCACATCGCGTTTCGTTATCTGAACCGCCGGTGCACTGTTGCCCACGCCAAACATGAGCACGCGACCGACCCAATCGTCTTCAAGGAAAGGGGCAACCTCGTCACAATTTAAAACGATGTTTGCCCGAAATCGCCTACTGTCAACGGCCACTCCGGCCTCATTGCACAGCGTCGAAACGGTTTGGGTTGCGATAACGGAGATTGGCGAATCGTCGAAAATCCCGTCTTTCATTGCCATTACTTCGACATCGCAGCCAATCTGATCGCGTATCTCAGCCCTCAGTTTGTCGCCTTCGATTTCGAACACATCACCCGCTGGACTTTGAACGCGTGTTGGGAGTCGTTCGCCAGAATCGGTATCGAAGTCGCAAGGACGGTACATCAATAACTCGGGCATTCGATTCGCCGTTAGCCATGCCAATCCACTGGCGTTCTTCATCTGGCGAACACCGAATCGCCGATCTCCGACCAGCCCATGCCATCCAAGGTCGGAATGTTCCATTTCAACGCCAGCCATCGATTTGACTGGATATCGCGTCAATTTACTAATTTGGCCAATTCGTTTTGAATTCTCTTGTCGCATGCTTTAGGCCCTCAGCCATCTAATGTCTAAAATCACCGAGTACGCACGGTCGATGCTCCAATTGTAAGCTCCCGGCCGCGTACATTTGGTGAATGTAAACTTTATCCGCTGTGGTGAATTTAAACCGTGTACCTGCACCTCACGCACCGGTCGTTTTCATCAATTTCCATGTCTTGATCGCATGGAGAGCAAAAGTAGAAGTGTTTGCCATCCGCAGCTGAATCTGCGAAATCCGCTCTCGTTTTGGGAGCAAAACTTCCTTGATCGCCTATCTGATCATCGGAGCGAGTCGCGATACCGAACCGTCGCAAGGCAAACGACAGCAAGCGATATATGACGAAGCCGCCACCACCGTCTCGATCCGAATCGCCGAGGGCAATCGAACCTCGCAAGCTGCCTCGACAATTCAGGCGTTGGTCGCCCGTGTTCAAATCGGCAGACGTTGGTTTGCTTTCGTTGCCCGGATCTACCATACACCCATCAACTCACAGCAAATGATGCCGAAGGTGATTTTCGTCAGCGCAACATGCGTCCTGGTACGTTGGAACGTGGGCTGTCCACCGCGAACAGAAACAAACAGGAGGCAACGGAGGGAACCGAGCTGAATTGACCATCGCCTCCGTTTGCTCTGCGACCTCCTGTTCAATCCGACCGCGCACCAATCAAACCGTGACTTCAAATACGAATCCCAGGAAACCGAGGCCTGATGAATTCAGATGTGCCGAGTTCGGGCGCCACCATTAGTGATTATCAGTGTTCATTAGTGGTGCAAAACATCCGGAAACACGAACCGCTAATCGGCACTAATGAACACTAATCTCAGCCCCCGTTCCAAGCAATGAACAGCGTCAACGGCGGTAATCACCCGGTCCGAGCGGACGAGCCGCCACCAGGACAACTGCACATCCAAAGGATACGAAAGCTCGATCGCCAGGGCAACGTTTGTCCGCGTACGAGCAAGCATGGGCTGCTCGCCGCAAGAAGAAATGAATGAACAGGAGGCAACGGAGGGAATCGAGCTGAATTGACCATCGCCTCCGTGTCCTCTGCGACCTCCTGTTCAATCCGACCGCGCACCAATCAAACCGTGACTTCAAATACGAATCCCAGGAAACCGAGGTCTGATGAATTCAGATGTGCCGAGTTCGGGCGCCACCATTAGTGATTATCAGTGTTCATTAGTGGTGCAAAACATCCCATGCCAACGGGGACAGAGCATCTTGAGCCAATTTGTTGTTGCAGCATCCATACGGGGCGCCGGACAGGCAGGTTAGAAAATAGAAGGTTAGAAGATGTGGGGAACGGCTGTCGGCCAGCAAATATGCAAGCGTTCAGAAGAACTAGCGGCGTTTTAGGGCAAACACAGGACAGACGAGAACGGCCCTGTGCTCCGTGTCCTCTGCGACCTCCTGTTCAATCCAACCGCGCTGATCGATTTAAAGGCAAAAAATGACGAATCGATCCGGGCGATAGCGACGCTGAACTCTTTCCACACGTTACGCATCTTTTTGCCCCATATGTTTTTGCCAATCATGCAGTGGAGAAAGAGCCTCGACGGCGCGTCGTCCGATTCAAAGCGTCTACGACGTCCCACGATTTCGAGCGCCGACGGTACGAACGCGGACCACTGGATCGGCCCCACGATGTTGCGATCAAATCATCGACCGCGCAGATCACGCGCACCGATTCGACTGTGTAGCTTTCTCCATCCCATAACGACCAGTATACCGGCTCCGGTGCATGGAAATGGCATTTGCTTTGCTGGCTCTTACGCTCGCGGCCTTTCATGACCCGAGAGAGAGACTCGACGAAGCTGATAAGTCTCCCCAAATAAACCGCCAAACGAAGTCGTCGCGATCGCGATGGCCGCGACACTTCCTGCTGAGGCGTCATCGGGATATTGGGACTGCTCGTGCCAAGCCAGGCCCACTGCGAAAGCAAACCCCAGCAAAAAAACAAGAGATGCGAAAATCAGTGTGACCACAAACACCAATGCGATGTCAGGCAGCGTCCGACGGGATGTTTCCTTAAGAGTCAAGCAGGGGGCTATCGCTTCTGCAAAGTGCGTGCAGGTAAAGCCGGGGGCAGAACCATCACCACCGCCGATGTGCCATTGCCGGAATGGCCCCGGGACTTCAGTCGGATAACGCCCGACCCGCGTTCGCGTGGTGCACGCGATTGTTCGTCGGGGTGAAGCGGTGAGGACTTCGTTCTCTTTACATCGCATGCATTGGTTCACCCTTCGGACGTCCTTTTTAGTGTCGCCAATTCGTCCCGAAGGCGCTGGTTTTCTTGCTGTAGTTGCGAGATTTGGGGACTGTCTCCACTCGCGTTGTTCTGTTTTCGCAACAGAAGAACAAGCAAAACAACGATGCAGATGGGAATCCCGATTGTCAAGACGCCGACAATCAAGACGATCAACAGTTCCATCGGACCGATTCCAAACACGGCTTACCTCGGATCGTTTTCTGTTTCGACTGTTACCAAGACAACGAACGTCAGAGTGAATCGAGTTCCGGCGGTGGACGTTGTGATGGCCTAGAAAAGATAGTTCGGAACTTCGGTTCAACCGATGCCCCCCTCGCTATTCACGCATCGGGGCGCCCGTGACCGTCCCGGACAACCAACCGCAGTTTATCACATCTCGATCAGCGCGGTCCAACGCGATGCGGTTCACGCCGTTTCGACAGTGCAACATTGGCGTTCATTTGCGTGATTCGCGGGCAGATTGTCCCACGCCGTCGTTACCCGCGAACCATACGAATGAGCGTGAATCATTAATCATGCGCACGTGATTCGGGTAACATTGGTATTCACACGGATCGCGCAGACGATTCTCTAACAGCCAAGTAACTCAGATCGCGATCTCGCGTGCAACACATGGTTCTTGCGCTGGGTTTGCGTGGCGGACGACTCATCAACTGAATCGATTTCGTGTTTCTTCAAGATATCGACCGAAGTAAGGCCGGGCAACATTCGACCGAGCAAATTAGCAAGCCGGCGACGATCAGCGGGCATATCGCCTGCGTTGGTATTCCCGCATTGTCAAGACCGTGAATCGATTAGTGCTCATGGGTGGCAATTAGTGTTCCAGCAAGAAAGACCACTAATCTTCGCTAATCGCACACTAATGGCTTCGCCCAGCGTTAGTTGGCAGCGGCAAGCGATCGGACAACCGACATGGAGCGTGCCAGTCGATCAACCAACAATCAGGGAGCTTGGCGTTTAATTGCAAGTTCGTGTCGTCTCATTTACGTCACCATCGACCTTGCGTTGTGAAATTTCATTCCATTGGCAGAACGGTTGTGATGGCCAAGTCCCGCGCAAGCCGTGCTTCGTGTGCAGTACACCCAACAATGGGCGTGATCTTGTGGGGTGCCACTTCCCTTGCGGGAAGCCAGTCCCAAGTACTTAGTTCCGGTTTCTTTATGGTAGTCATGATGCAAAATGGATAGCTCGTAATGAACAGTACGAGGCCAATTGCCAGGACGACGCGGCAACTGCGCCGGAGGTGACGATCGGTGGGGAGGAGCCTGCGAAGATGTTCGGTAGACCAGCAACGAATCGTCGCTGGCCATCTTCACGCCAAGATCCGCGTTTGTTACGAACAGAAACCCGATCGGAGGCCGATGACTCCAGGCCTGTCGCGGAGCGATTCATCAGATCACAGCAGGCTGCTGACTGTGAAACCGAACCGGAAGCCCGGCAGATGCCTGGGAAAAACACGGAGCGTAGGTAGATGTGGCACTTGGGCGGGGACAGATCACGATCCCTTATCTGGGGAGATCCAGTAGGCGTACCTGGGAGTAGGGCTCGCCCGAAAGCCAGGGCCGTGCACTAGAAAGTTGCTCGGTGCCGACTGGAAGTCAGCAGAGGGCATCGTAGTCGGCCCATGTGGTCAGCAAAGGCCCGAAGGGAACGAGCAAGTACGTATTTCGGTCCGCTCGCATGTCAGGCTTTTCGGAGACAGGCCGCCGTCCGTCGGTCAACTCATTGTGGCGTTGGCTGTTGTTCAATGACTTAAAACTCGTGCTCGGGCCGCCGGATACGGGCCCGCATGTCCGGTGCTGTGGGAGAGGGCCGCCGGAGCGATCCGGCCCCCCGGTCCCGATCGCGATGGTTAACCGCATTAGTGGGTGAATCATACCGTGAAATTACTCTCGAGTGACTGAGCTTGGCAGCGTCTTCTACTTCAAACAGATTCGGGGTCGGGAACGGAAGTAGTGGCATTGGATTCATCCTCCGACTTGTGCTCCGCTTTCCTGCTCAGGGACCGCTCCAGCTGATAACCCAGCCCACGGAGCGCGAGGCATACGCCCAACATGATCGCGCCCATTATTTGATGGCTGATGATCATCCCCGCAAACAGTTCTTGGGATTGGCTTCCTGGGCTCCCGAGCAATGCAGTCAGCAATCCAATCTCGAAAATCGCCAACACCAAGCAGTACACAACCCACAAGCCGATTTTCGATTTAATCTTCTCTGCTTTTTCTCCGAGCGAGATCCAAATACAGGGCAGCTTCACGAGCAGACTGACAATCCCATAGATTGTAATTGCAATCAATGGCTCAGCGTTGTCGAGGCCACTCGCATGCAGGACGCGTGTGAAGCTAATATCCTCATCCGGCAACATCGCGCGCCCGATCCCCATTGATAGTGCCAATAGGAGCGTTCCGATCATGATGTCACGAATCGCGTAGCGAGAGTCTCGTCCCGCGTTTTGATCGTCCGCAGAATCTTGGACGATCTGCCATCGAAAGCACATCGCAGCAATCTTCAAAGGCACAAAGCTGGTGACGAACCCAAACATCAAAAGCACAGCCGTCCCGAGCATCGATTCGGTATCAGGTTTTCCATTCTCAAGCGTGATCCCCCACGCAAACGCGCACCAGGAAAGCACGAGTAGCAGCAAAGTCCACGGAAGTCGAATCCAAAACGTGCCGCGAACCAATGTCCCCCACACACAGATGACGGTCAGTTGTGCTGTCACGACACCCAAAGCAAGCATCGCCGGAAACGCATCCTTGAAGCAGGTTGGCGTCGCCACGTCAGCGATGAAGAAGCCGACGCAACACACACCGATCAGGATGACCAGCCGTGTCCTTCGGTTGCAGTTCAAAGTTCTCGAAGGCACAGGTCCTTCGTCTGCGTTCGCGGGATCGTTCACGTTTACTTCTTTCGAAGGGCGGCTCAAGGCGTACGCCAATTTGATTCAGACGCGCAATTCGATCTGCGACTGCTGCGGTGAGTTTGAGGGCAATGTCTCGCCGTATGTCACCATTTAACGCCACCGATCGCCGCTTGAAGCTCACGTGCGTTTGCGGGTGCCGATACAGCCTCATTCTGCCGACGAATGGTACGGTTGACCGAGTGCGAACGAGAGATCAACCATTAGGGAAATCGCTTTTGAGCACTCCGGGCCAATCGAGGGTTCGTCGCTATTCTACGTCAGTTTGAACCATTGAATCTCGTAACCGTTTGAGTGCGTCAGCGATCAGATCATGGTCGGCACTCGTTGTCGAGATCACCAAGACCGAAGGTTTCTCGGGAGGGTACGGAGCCATCGTTGACGTCTTACCCCACCCAGCAGTGTCGGCAGATGCCTTGAGGTACGCCATCAGAATCATTGGATTAAATGTCTTGCCGTCCTGATTCCATACCGGGAGGTCGTTGAGACGATGAGAGACAGGGAAGACCTTGTCAACGTCCGCGATTTCATCAGCAATAGCCTTCGTCGGACTCCGGTTCACAATGGCGATCGCACAGACAATAGTGAGCGTGACCGCAAAGATCAATTTCATGTAACGCATGGCGTCCTCCGTGAAGGGAAACAGTAGCTTGCGAAAGTTTATCGTTGCAATGACCGGTGACCAATGTCAGTTTCCCTTTCGGGAGACCAATTCGACACGACGAGCGGTTGAGGTAACGGGGGCGAGGAGAGGACATGACTTCAGGACTGACTGCGCCGAGCCCTCCTATTCACCGATTTGTTCGCATCCTTTCTAGGTTTGATGATTGCCCGGACCTAACTCCCGACTTTCTTCACGACGAAATCCGATGGATGTCAGGAGAATAACAGCAGCGATAGCGCCAACGAGACCAGTCGCGTGATTCGGCGATCCTTTCACCGACGCGGTTGCTACGTGAGCGACTGCTGCAGCTAATGCCGTGAGGCCGAGTGAACATTTGAATTTCAATGGCTGAGGCGGATACAGGGATGCGAAACGTGCTGAGGCAACAATCAAAGGAACCTCTATGAACGCCACGACCGCTACAGGAATATACAGCGATTGCTTCCATTCGGCGTATGACTCTCGAGCATCTTGTGATGCTCCCGCTTCAGGCTCGGGGAGCGTCACGATGTACGCGATGGCCAACAGGGAAGTAAGCAGGGTCGAAACAAGTCCCGCCTTCATCGCGTGAAGAAGCGAGCGTCGCAAGCGGGCGGACGTCAAATCCATTGCGGAATTTTCCAGCTGAGCTTGACTGCGAACGTTGACAATAACCGCGTCGACCCGATCGACGTAACCACTGGAGCAAACGCTCGTGGCCGCCGGCGGTTCATCAGTGGGTTCGTCGTATTTTGAGCGGCGAAAGTTCCCCAGCCCACATGTCACATCATACCAGCTGGCAGGATGCCGTTTAGGATCATCGCGAACATCGATGCAACTAAAAAGGCAATCGTGGGTGTCTTTAGTCGCAACTTAATTAGCGGGGGCAGCAAAATAGCGGTACAGACAATTAAGGTGAACCAAGTCAGCGCGTATTGGCGTGACATTGCAGGAATCCCAAACGCAGAATTTGCCAATGCGTGACGAAATGCGACGTAGTTCGGAACAATCAACGCGAGGTAAACCGCCAGAAATCCCATACTTGCGAGCATCGATCGAAATGAAAATTGGCGTGGTCGCGCGCAGGTGATCGATTTCATCAGGTGAAGTATTCAGGTCGACGAACGACCAAGATAACCGGGCCGAGTGAAAGGTATGATGAGCGACGCGAACGCGCGATGCAAATCGGGGACGGTTCATCGTTTTGTAGTCGGGGCATTCGGTTGACGGTGTCCACCTACGATAAAGTCCCATGCTAGTTTTGGTTGTGTTTGTAAAATCAGGTGCGGACCGTCAATTTCGAAAACGGAAACAGATGGATTCGCTTTTACGATTGTATTCAGTGAATGATAGGGAACAAGTCGATCATGTTTCGGACGTAAATATACGAGTTCGCATTTTAGTTCAGAGAGCTGCGTTGTGACGTCAACATTCATCAAGCAATGTATCCGTCGAACGAGTGTTCGAGGCGATGGTTGGCGAACGGCATTTCTTAATTCGTTGATTAGCGATTGGTTTGGGCCAACGAAGTAACGGCGAGCAACAAAGTTTGGCATCGGAAGTCGAAAGAGGATCGACCATGGAATCAACCACGCTGCAAGTGGGGCCGGCGACTTTGCAAAAGTGGCGACTAGCGTCAAGCGTTTGATGATTTCGGGGTGACGGTGTGCGAGCAGGATTCCGAGCGGCCCCGAAAACGATTCTGCTACCAAGTGACACGATTCGAGAGCCTGAATCCGTTCAGAATAGTGATCGCAAAGCGTACCGTAGTCCGCCGCTGGATCGTCAAGAAGCGTGTAGGCGGTTGCATCGCGAGATGCGGGGGCCATCTTGCAAAAGGCGGCAAGCAACAGATCAGTACCGTCGAGTCCGGGCAGAATGATTGTGGTTGTAGAATTCATTTGGGACAGGATCGCCAGTCCCGATAGCGGCGGAATTCACACGGCGGCGACCCGCGACGTTGTTTCCAGGAAAACGTGCTGCCGCCGCTCGTGCGCAACACATGGTTGTTGCGCTGGGCTTACGTGGCGGACGACTCACCAACTGAATCGATTCCGTGTCCCTTCAAAATACCGACTGAAGTAAGGCCGAGCAACAATCGATCGAGCAAATTCGCAAACCAGCAACGATCAGCGGACACACCAACTGCGCTGGTATGCCGGCATTGGTAAGACCGCGAATCGATTAGTGTTGATTAGTGCCGATTAGTGTTCCAGTCGGAGAGAACACTGATCTGCTCTCATCGCACACCAATGACTTTGCCGTGAGGCTTCGCCCCGCGTTAGTTGGCAGCGGCAAGCGATCGAGCCACCGAAACGGAGCGTGGCAAACGATCAAGTAACAATCATGGAGTCTGGCGTTCGACCAACCACTCAACGACCGCAGGCTCGGTAGGGGGCAGCGGGGCCGCGCGAACGACTTGCAAGCAGGCGAAAACGGCGATCACCGCCGCGCCGTCACCCTCGGATGGTTATCCGCACGTATTGCGGTCGTCGAGGAGGTCGAACGATTTGGGTAAATAGCCGTGAATGCGAATGACGTCGCCCACCATGTCGTAGCAGAAACGGCATTCGTCAAGCAGCGTTACGATCCAAGCGGAGTGATCGATCGACTCCGATTCGAGCAGCATTCCACGCTGAACAGGTTGAGTTAAGGATATGTCAAGCCATTCGACCGAGATCATCGGCAGCGGTACGTGGTACCACCATTCGGTGTCCCAGTTTGAAGCGGGACCATCGACGCACTTGTAGCGGAAAGACGGGCACCAAGCCGATCGCTGCCGCATCGCGTCAAGAAGACGTCCCCACTTTGTGTCGTTGGCCGCACCAGCAAGCCCGCGAGACGCAACCACGCCCCGCACCCGAGCAATTTCGTCGGGGGCCGGCGTTGCGTTAGGTTGGGGGGATGTATCGGACATGGGGCAGATGCAGTACAAAGCGTCGAAGTCGGCCAGTCGGGGACGGCCATGGTCCCCTGGATCGCGCGAGCGATTCTCTAGCGACCAACTAAGCCTGCTCGCGATCTCGGGTGCACCAAATGGTGCGTCTGTGATGGAGCGGCGAAAGAGCGACCATCGCCCTATCACCTTGCGCAAAATTGTACCGACCGTTTGGCATCAACGCCAATTTGGTGCGAGGTGGGAAAAAATTGAACCACGAATGACACGAATGTTTTTCGAGCATGGACTTATTCGTGTGATTCGTGGTCAAAATCGACAGCGCATCTTTTCGAGCATCGGGATTCGTTCTAGCCAACAAGAAACCCTGCTGTCCAAACCGGCATGCAGCGAACAACCGGTATTCCAATCCCGGTATCCCAATCAGCGAGAGCCTGGCTGATCAAAGAAGTGAATCATGTCGTATAAAGACACCGGCCAACTGAAACGTCGACCGCGCATCAATCGTCTGCGCAACTCTTGACCTGACGACCGCCAGCGGTAACCGGGCGGCGACGAAAAATTGTCCATTTCAAAAACGTCTGTCTTCGCGGCTCCGGACCACGGGATAGTTCGTTGTCATGAATCGCTTTGCATGTTCCGTACTGATTGTCGATTGACGCTACCAGTATAGCCACGGGCGTGTTGTCCAGGAACCATCGCTGTCCGCGCTTAGCACAATGCCGTCGCTGTCGTAAATGACGTGAACCCTCACATAGCGCCGACCAAAGTGGGTGAATGCGTCCCAAAACGATTCTCCCTTACGACGCAGGTCGGGCAACGGATTAGGAGGCCCCAGGATCGCTTCGACTTGTTGCTGGCTCATAGCCGAACGCACACGTTTTGCATGGGCGTCTGAAACGCCACGGAGAGGGGAACAGCAAAGCACGAGCAACGAAAGCACTGCTGCAGCAGCGGCAATCCGTGCCATTCGATACGAATCATGCGACGCAATCCACGACCGAATCAGGCATGACAGATACGCGAGAAATGTACCCAACACGACACCGGCAATTGAAATCACCACTAGGGCAACCAGATTTGGCAACATTCCCTTCTGGTCTACGGGAATGAAATTTGTCGCAGTCGAGCCGAACATCACTTCCGTTGCGATCGCCAGCGCCGAGAGCATAGCAGTCGCGCCCGCTAACAAACCTGCGTGGAGGATCCGGTGGCGCGTCCAACCGAGATAGAAAGCGATAATCGCCGCAAGCGAGAGTGATATCATCGCGGCATTCGCCGGAACGCCCGTTGAAATCCAGTACGAGCGCAGCATCAATTGTGCCGCGACCAAGGACGTAAGATACAGGAGGTGTTGCAGGCTGAATTGCATTGGATCGCGATTCCTCTGTCCGACGAACATTACCGATCAGCCGGCGGCGACGGTTGATCTCCGCTTTCAAAACGCCCCACTTCGCCGCTCGGGTGCAGTGGGTGGTGCTGTTCGCTAGCCCTTTACGACGTTCAACGTGATTGCGATCAGTGAGAACGCAACCGCGAGAGAGTAATGTACCACAACGAGCACCGGCCCCGGTGGATGATCTAGAAACGCAGGGAGAAAGAAAGCGAGCCAGCCAACGTTCCAAAGCACACTAAATGTCCAGAACCAGTTGTTGTTTATACGTTTTACACCGACTGCAATCAGCAGCCAACACAACCAGACGATGCCACCGGGAATAAAAATGCTCCAGATCAATGACGGTAGAAAAATGACCCCGGTCAGCGCCAACAAGCCGGACATCCACCTTGTTATTCGAAGCGATGATGATGTCGGGACGGGAGGTACCGTTGCAACCGAAGTGGGCGGTTCGTACGGGTTTTGAATCATCCCGTCGCACGTGTTTCATGATGGTGATCGATCATGAGAGCAGAACGTTTGGGATCAGCGAGCAGCGAAAGAGGACGTCGATGTAAAGAACCGACGTTGCCGCCGCTTCGTTGCATCCCAGGGTTCTCGCTCTACTTTCGGGTCGTACTCGTACTCAGCATCGCGGTACTCGTGCTCGTACTCGACTGCCGGTTCCGATACCGCATCGGCCCGAGCAATCAACCGCGTCAACATCGAAACGATGCGATTGAGCGTGCGTTTCAGTTCGGCCTGCCGATCTTTGTCAAGACCGCCGGTCGCTGAAAGCACATCGCCGATTGCCGCACATTCGAGTGCGGACCCCCGAGCGATGTTGAGGAAACGGTTGCGATCCTTCAAACTGCGTTTGCCGTTGCCCTCGGCAATGTTTAGCGGGATCGACTGAGCCGCACGAAGCTACTGGTCGCGCGTGACGATGAAGACCGCCAAGTGTTTTTGCGGTGGAAAACGATGCCGCGACGTATTCGATTGACAACCGGTACACGTCGAGTCGATCGTGGTCGAAGATGGGTTCGGTCATTGGTGCCCCTTTTCGAGTACGAGTACGAGTACCGGGCTGCGCCCTGAGTACGAGTCCGATTTTTCCGATCCCAGAACGACGAGGATCACCTCGTCGCCGGGGTTGATTGTTTAGTAAGTCGGACAGGCTCGGCGACTGCGGTGCATCCGCTTTGTTCTACATTTTAAAGGCTGCCATGAGAATTCCCGTTTGCATCGGAGAAGTTACCATTCAGCAAGAAATTGCCATGATGATCAAAATATCCACCATTGTGCGGACCGGGGATTACTAACAAATCCTTGCGTTTGACCATCGGTGAAGCAAGCCAGGGGTGTGCAAAACCATTAGGAACGTCCAGTATTAGAGTATCCGGCATGTAGATCGCATAGTTTGCATTATCGACCATATCGCCATTGTCACGCCTTTCCTGGCTTGGGCATCGCATGATCCTCGGTAGGGACTTCAGTTCCGTAGGGCAGTTGTTGGGGTCCGATCCATTGAGTGTAAGATTAGAGAGATTGGACTGCTCAAGGAATGGTAAGAGGTCGATAGCCCACCCCCCCCCACGACACCGGGGGTTTTACGGCCCGGAATTGCCGATTTCTTATGGGTGCTGTGATAATTCGCGAGTGCCAATTTGATTTGGTGCAGATTGTTCTTACAGACGGCTTCGCGTGCTCGTTCCCGTGCAGATTGGACGGCAGGCAGTAGGAGTGAAACCAGGACACCTATGATGCCAAGAACTATGAGCGTTTCAATCAATGATGCTGCATTTCTGATTGGCATGGCTACAGTCTGACGGTGTGTAGATCGGTAGAAATCACGCGGGACGGGAGAAAGACTTGCAAGCAGACCAATAAACGCGACTCCCGTCCTCACGTGCATTTCATGGTTCCCCGCGTTTTGCGCGACGAACCGTCGAAATAAGCAAGAGCAACAAACCAAGGCACATGGCCGCCGCAGCATAGCCTGCGGGAGGATAGTATAGAACAGTTTCAGAAGCGTCACGGCCGTATTGGGCGATTTGCGAATTCCAGAGAGACCGCGTAACCAGCCATCCCAACAAGGAGGTCGCGAACAAAAGAATGATGCTCAAAGCGCGTTGACGCACGAAAGCAAAGGCCAACGCAAATCCGGCTGATGCTGCAATCATTGTGCAGATCGGTAGCGAGATCAACATTGCTTGCTGGCCATGCGAAAGGACCGTTTCGTTTTCTGCCGGTTGGCGTTCAAGGGAAATTGCGAGAGCGATATATCCAACGAACCCTGCAACGCCGAACAGTATCGGAAGCACGAGAAATAGGATCGCTGCGATTGCAGCAAAACGGGATACACTTGGTGGTGATGGATCGTTCTCAATCGTGACGCTGCCAGGCGGTTGATACGGATCGACGTCAGCCATGCATCTCAGTCGGGGAACGTCCGGCATCACCGGGCGGGGAGAGTAAGAGTGTCCATTTCAAACTGAGCCGCAAGCCCCGCTCCGTGTGAATGCCATGGTTCAAGTAAGCCGCTATCGCGGCGGGGTGGTTGGGTTTTTCGATCGTTAGTTTAGCAGGTGCTCACGGCGCAGGCATGTTTCCTTGTTGTTTTCTTTACCCTCTCAACAAGGTTCCACCATGGTCAACTACGACAACCTCCCTGCCGCTTCTCCCTACTTCGACGGCAAGCTCTATCAGAACATGAACGACGACCTGCAGCTCGCAGGCATGAGCAAACGCACCGTGCACGGCTATCTCCGAGCCGTTCGGCAACTCGCCGACTACTGTGAAAAACGTCCCAACCGGATCACCGAAGCCGAACTGCGACGATACTTCCTGTACCTCAAAAACGAAAAACAATTCGCTTACGGTTCCATTCGTGTAGCCTTCTCAGGTATCAAGTTCTTCTACTCGCGAACCTGCAAGCGGAACTGGCAGACGCTCGCCACGATGAAGCTGCAGCGGTCCAAAACGATGCCCGAAGTACTCACCATCGAACAGGTCCACCGCATCATCGACGCCTGCCGAGTCGAGCGGATTGCAGCCTTCTTTTGGACGACCTACTCGATGGGCTTGCGGCTCGAGGAAGCTCGCAACCTGCAAGTCGGTGACATTGATTCCCAGCGAATGATGGTCCATATCCATCGCGGCAAGGGAGCCAAAGATCGCTACGTGCCCCTGCCAACTTCGACTCTCCATTGGCTCCGGCAACACTGGGTGACGCATCAACATCCCCGCTTCCTGTTTCCCGCGGAAGGGCGAAATCACCAACAATCCGGCACGTCCGATACGCCCATCCAAACATCAACCGTCCAAAAAGCTATGTCCAAAATCGCCGTCGACTTGAAGTTTGCCAAGCGTGTCAGTATCCACACACTCCGACATTCTTATGCCACACATCTACTCGAAGCGGGCGTCTCCTTAAAGGTCATTCAGCAGTACCTCGGCCATAGCAGCCTGCAGACCACGATGATCTACCTGCATCTGACCGACACCGCCGAGGCTAACGCCAGAGAAACGATCGAACAGATCTTTCGCAGACGTTAAGCGATGCCCACCGCTGCGAGCTGCCTCCGACAGCACGCACCGGCGCTGCTGCAAGCTTTCGGCAACCGAGTGCCGCTTCCCATGCGGATCGTCCTGGATGCCATCACCCGCTGCCGCACTGGCGCGTTGGGCCGTGTCCTGATCGAATGCGAGAGGTGTCAAGCGAAACACCTCATCGGTCGCTCGTGTGGCAATCGTCACTGCCCCAACTGCCAGAAGCACAAGACGCAGAGTTGGCTCGCCAAGCAGTCGGAACGACTGTTGCCGGTGCATCACTTCCTGGTCACTTTTACGGTTCCGGAGGAACTGCGTTCGCTGCTGCGCGGCCATCGTCGCGAAGGCTACACTGCCATCTTCGATTGCGGTAGTGACACGATTCGCGACGTGGCGGGTGCCATGCGTTCGCTCGCCGGGTGCCAACTCGGCTTCTTCGGCGTCCTGCACACCTGGGGACGCGATCCCATGGTCTACCATCCTCACGTGCACTTCGTGGTCCCCGGTGGCGGAGTCAACGAAACCGAAGGCTGTTGGCAAGCGACTGCGGAAAACTTTTTCATGCATCACGGTACGCCCTGTCGCGTTTACAAAGAGAAGTTCAAAACGCGATTGGAAGAACTTGAGCTGCTTGATCAGGTCGATCCGAAAGTGTGGCGAAAGAAGTGGAATGTTGACATCAAACCGGTGGGTAACGGCCAAGCGGTGCTGAAGTACTTGGCTCCATACGTTTACCGCGTCGCGATCAGCGACAACCGGATCGTGTCGTGCACCGAAGACTCCGTCACGTATCGCTACACGCCTTCGGGCACGAAGCGAAGCAAGCGGCGGACGGTCAGCGGTCTTGATTTCACATTGGGGTTCTTGCAACACGTGCTGCCGCGCGGCTTTCAGAAAGTTCGCTACTACGGCTGGATGAGTCCCAACCATCGGATCCGTATCGAGGAAGTCCGTTGGATGGTCTGGTTGTTCTTGGGCTGGACGTTCACGCTGGCAATGTTAGCTCGAAAGGAAAGTCACTCTCCTCCAGCGAGCCGCTGCACGGACTGCGGTGGTCCGTTGTCGGTCATCAAGATCACTGATCGAAACCACCGAGTGATCTATAGCCGCGGGCCACCGCTGGAAAAGGCGAGCTAAACGATGCGGCTTACGATCGTTCGAACCGTCAAAAACGAAGCGTCACCAGGAGTGCGGTCGCAGACGGTCTGCGCAGGTCGCGAAAAACGAGGCCCGCAGCCGCACTGGCAGACAATCAGGAAACGCACAAAGCGGCCCAGTTGCTGGCTGCAACGTGGCACCCCGGGCCATCTCCGCCACCATCTTCAGCCCTGCGGTCACGCGACAAGAAAGCAAAACCCTACTTGAATTCTCTAGGCGATCGCTGAATCTTCAAAGCGTTCCACCGGCCTTCTTGAACCAAGGCCTTGAACATCGGCTCCGCTCGTGCCTCGCTCCGCGATGTCAAAGCCTAAATTGTTATCGTTCGTTCGGAATCGAACCAGCCCATTTACCCGCAACCCGACCGTCGGGTCGCACAGCCACAACAGCGTAGTGCGCATCGCTCGCGTATTTACGAAGTGAGAACGGTTCGACTTTGTCTTTTGGGGCGAGTTCATTTTCGGATGCAAGCATCACCATGGGGCTCATGAGATAGCCGTTGGTTTCGGTTACCGAAATGGGCGGCATCCCCATCGCGGCATCCGCTTGGTCCGCAGTGGAACCGAGAGTCACTTTCGTGACAGCAGTCAAAAGCGGATTGATGGGAGTGGGACGTTCGACCGAAGCGTAGACCACGACGAAAATCGCGAGGCAGCTTGCAGCAGTCGCGAGACTAAGAGAGAGGAGTCGTTTGCGTTTCATTTTTGTCTCCAGGGTTTTCAGGTCGATGAACGTTGGGGTTGACCGAGTGGCGGCCAGTAAACTATCCAAAATCAAAACGCGTTGCCCGCCACTTCGTGTCCTACGCTTGGTTCTGCCTTCGTGGGTGTTGTGTTCAAGCGTCGCGAACGCCAAGTATGAACCATGAGTATGATGCCTCCGACGAATCCTGCAAAGTAACTGGCGCTGTGAGCCCAGAGATCAGTGATGAACGCGACGTGTTTTTCGGGAGGAACGCGAGTCGCCAACTCGTCGACGAGAAATACCCAACCGTTCCAAGCAGCGATGAATCCGACCGTCCCCATGACAGTCGCAAATGATGCACTCAACATCATTAGCATGAGCATCGGGCGAAAAAGCTGGGCGGTTGATTTCCTTGGGGCTGTGCCAAGGCGGGACACCATTGCAAGTGGAACACCCAGAATAGCACCTACCCACCACGTTGCGATTACCCCCCAGCCGATGCCGAGCAAAGTTGGGTCTTGCGTTGAAAAGACTGGAGGATGACCAATCGTAAAGTATTCGACGCAAATTCTCGCAGTAACTTGGTCATGCAAAATTCCATAAACAACGCAGCAAGCAATGGACAAGCTGATGATTCCGATCCATTGCATAGTGATTTCCTAATTGCGATAACGTTCGGCGTCACCTGGCGGTGGAAACCAGTGTGATTGGAAAGCGAAGCTGGTCTCCAGCACCGCTCGGTGTGCACGCAATGGTTCAAGTAAGCCGCTATCGCGGCGGGGTGGTTGGGTTTTTCGATCGTTAGTTTAGCAGGTGCTCACGGCGCAGGCATGTTTCCTTGTTGTTTTCTTTACCCTCTCAACAAGGTTCTACCATGGTCAACTACGACAACCTCCCTGCCGCTTCTCCCTACTTCGACGGCAAGCTCTATCAGAACATGAACGAAGACCTGCAGCTTGCCGGTATGAGCAAACGCACCGTGCACGGCTACCTGCGAGCCGTGCGACAACTGGCCGACTACTGCGAAAAACGCCCCAACCGGATCACCGAAGCCGAACTGCGGCGATACTTCCTGTACCTCAAGAACGAAAAACAATTCGCGTACGGGTCGATCCGTGTAGCCTTCTCAGGTATCAAGTTCTTCTACTCGCGAACCTGCAAGCGGAACTGGCAGACGCTCGCCACAATGAAGCTGCAGCGGTCCAAAACGATGCCCGAAGTACTCACCATCGAACAGGTCCACCGCATCATCGACGCCTGCCGAGTCGAGCGGATTGCAGCCTTCTTTTGGACGACCTACTCGATGGGCTTGCGGCTCGAGGAAGCTCGCAACCTGCAAGTCGGTGACATTG
>NZ_SJPT01000020.1:0-12209 GCF_007860095.1 Novipirellula galeiformis
TCGAGGATGGTCAGTTCGATGTCGAGCTCTCCTCTCCAGAGTTCATCGTGGTCGCACTCGGCCAGCGGTTTACGAAACGAGTTGATGTGATTACGTCCGGTGTGCCAGGCTTTGTCGCCAGCGTCGACTGTGATGCCTTGGTTAACGAACCAGGCGCGGATGGTGTTTTTGGTTTTGTTAATCCGTTGGTCAAGTGTCTTGCGATATTTGACGAGAGAGCGGAATTCCCGGTGTTTATGCGACGGAGTGTGGACGGCTTTGAGTTCTCCCATGGCAGCCATGCGAGCGAGTTTGAAGGCGTCGTCACGATCGGTTCTGCGTTTGACGTTGGCCCACCGCCAAGCTTCCTCGTTGGTGCTACAGACGAGTGTTTTCAGTCCGTGACTTTGAGCCAAGTCATTGATCCAGCCCGAAGGGCCACAAGCTTCCATGACGATGAGGTCAGCTTTCGCATCCTTGAAGATACTGGCGATGGTTTCCCGGTTGGTGGGCGTGGTGAGGAACTTGGATTTTCTGGTTTTGGAGTTGAAGAAGCAGGCAACGGAGTTGAATTTGCCGAGGTCCAATGCGAGAATCTTCATTGTTGAATGTCCGTGGTTTTGGTGGGTGGAGTGAATGTGACCGGCAGCCGCACGCTGCCGAGATCACGGGTCCGAGTCGCCAGTCATTTTGAACGAATGACTCCCACCCATCAAACCTCGGACTTACATGGATTCTTTATCCGACTGAATTCCATGCTCGCCGACATTGCGCGCGATGAAACGACCTCGCTACGGACTTCGATCGCTCCTCTTTCTCACGCTTTGTTGCGCGCTCTGTTCCGGCATACTATCCTGGTCCGCTGCGGCACGTCGCGCCGCCCGACAGAAGGCCGGACTTGGCATTCAGAACGACGTGGACCACTGGCCGTATGTCCTTCGTAAACTTGTTGAATCTGATGAGGCACTTCAATCTGGCCTGACGCCATGTGGGCTGACCGCTGGATTTGACCATAGCTCAATTTGGCGGCTGGACTCCGGCGCTCCCATGATCGACTTCCTCATGTCTAACCAAATGCTTCAATCCGCAACTGTGTCACACCCCAAGGCCAATGACCTCATATCGTCTGTTCCTGCTGAATGGCCTAAGCAGGACTGGGCATCGTCTCGCTGGTATGCGACGCCAGGTTTTGGCACTCGGCACATCGAAGGTCCTGATCTATACTTGATCGCAATCGATTCTGGCGACGGAACCGCATTTGTCTATCACGAAAACCACTTCTAACTCAACGACGAGCGGATAACCAAGCCATTCACACGGAGCACGGCTTGCGCGGTTTTACCAATGGAAACATCACTCTCCGTGCCCGGTGATGGCAACCGTTACCCGATTGAAGAATCGTATCTCCTTTGGATAGGTCGCACGAATGGCAAATCTGGTTTGGTCTCCTGACGAAGATGCTTGGATCTCGCATATCGAGAGTGAGAAGCTTGGCAAATTGCAAATTCGCGTGTTGACCGACGGCGAGCAATCGCCACCAACCGATTCTCAGCTGAGATGCGTTTCGGTCGTTGAGCGCCTTGCCAAGACCGGTTTGCCATTGCTTACTGATCATGCGCGCAAGTATGCCGCGACGTATCTCGGTGATACTGAATCAGACGAAATGGACGATAATGAACTTGGGATCGAGTTTTATGCTGCGGTAATACCGCAGCTCCGTTCGACAACCGATACATACATCATCTTTGTTGGCAATTCCGACATCGACTGGGAACACGGTGTAGCGGTGATCTGCAAGAATGCCATGCAGTTCGCTGTAGCACATTCTGATTTTGCATACTCAGGATGCGAATGGGATGACACGTCCCAACTCGAACAACTACTCGACGGGTAACCATGCGATGGTGACGGAGTGGCGGTGGCCTTCGTTTTTGTCTGCTTGCATGTCGATCGCGGCCGCCCGCACATCGCTCCCGTTCTGCCATTGATTGTTTGACCACAGTACATGCAACGCCGAAAAAAGAACTTTGCTGAGTTGGTCTGTTCACGACCGCAGATGTGGACTGTTGACGAAACGCTTCCCGAGGTGATCTCGTTCCTCTCCGGCGTCGATTACGCGAGACAGGTTGCAACCCCCGAAGGCGATACATACGACGGCGGATCAACCAGGGCTCTTCTCGATTGGCTGACCGCTGAGTTTTCGGTTCTTGGGATGGCTGCAAACGCGAACTGGATTGCTGGTTTGCGCGACCGCTACGGAACGGATCAGGCCGCATTAGCCGCGATGCAAGAGTATGCTGGAAGCCTGCCTGCCGACGTGGATCGACGATTCGAGATCGGCTACGCTGAATGAAGGCAGAACCAAGCCGTGCACCGAAGGACGGCTTGCGCGGTTTTGCAAATGGAAATCTAACGTCCGTGCCCCGTGATGTCCACCGTTCTGCCAACAAGTAGATTTCCCTCACACGTTGCTCTAACGTCATGTCAGATGACTCGCTCGCATTTCGCCTTCGACACGCACGTCGTTTTCATCTGCAGCGACTTTATCATCGCAATAGTACTCGATTTGTGATCACGCTGTTGATCGCAACGTTTGCGATCACATTGCTGGCGCTTTGTGCTGCGTTTACATTCTACGCTTTCGGCTTAACTTCCGAATCAAACGGTGCGGGACTTGCAGGAGGGCGTCTTCTCGGAGCGTTTGTAGTGACATTTGGCGCTGGACCAGCACTCTGGCTCATTGTTCACACTTATCGTCCAAAACTTGATTTCTACGCGGGTTCGATTTACGTTAACGACTGGTCGCAATCACGCTCGGTTGCACATGCAGACGTTGGCGAAATCCGCGTGTCATCAAACGGCAACGGAGCGTCGATTTCGATTCCCAACCTCGGTATTGATGATCTTTCGATTGATCGTCCGGTTGGCGACGTTGCGGATCAGATCGAAGCGTTGGGACTGTGCGTGACACGAAACGTCGGCCCGTCGTAGAATGGCAGAACCATGCGTTGGACCGAAGCACCGCATGGCGCGTTTTCAAATGGAAACCACATGGGCGGTGCTCGGTCAACGCCGCCGTTCCCCGACTGAAGTGCTCGGCATGAACGAACGCCGTCGCCCTATTCGTGTTGCTGACCTCTTATGGCTCTCTACGTTTGTCGCACTTGCGCTCGCGATCGCTGTGCCTGCATACCGATTCGCGTCGGATGCGAACCACAATGTTGCATTTATTCCTCACGGTTTGGTTGGTCCGATTGGCATGCTCGCAACGATCTGCGTCATTCTGCTTCCATGCCTCCATCTTCTACTTGGGATTGCTCTAATTCGCGTTCGTGGTTCGATCGTGACGGACGCAATTGCCCTCGTTATACTGTTGGATGCGATTCCATCCGGCTTCGCGGCCGCATCCATTGGTCGTGCTTGTGCGATGCAAATCGCTGGCTGATGGCGGTTTTATCTGACGCTCGGCCACAATTGCGGGGAACCAAGGGTTGTTACGGAGCCGGCCCTGCGAGCGTTTGGCAATGGAAAATCAACCGTTCCGGCCCGCAAAACCCAAACGTTCCCCGACTGAGGTCGACGACATCATCATGGCCTCACTGAGTTCCACATGATCTGGGTCGCACTAACCTTCACGCTCTTATTTGTGGCAGCGTTTGTCTTAAAGGCGAAGGTCGTTTGGGATGCATCGCATGACATCTATAGTGGTGGTGGGGTGCCAACGTTGGACTTTCCGGTTTTCTTCCCGCCCATCATTGCGTTTGGGGTATCCTCAACACTGCGTCTTGCGGGGCTGAATCCGTTTCCTTTTTTCGGCATCGTGATATGGCTTGGGTTGACGGTGTCTGCTGCAATGATGATGTGGTACTTTGACCACGTTGGTGCTCCAGAACGTCTGCGACAGCTCGATGCGATTCAAAGCCGCAACCCAGAGGGCGGGGAACCATAAAATGCACGGGAGTACGGGTGGTCTGTTTTCTCGTTTGCTTGCACGTCTTTCGCCCGTGCCTCGTGATTTTGATCGTTCGCCGACTGTAATGTCTCTCATGACTGAAGCCCAACCGAGCGACTATCACGCCGCTTTCGACGCGGCAATCGGAAGCTGGTGGTATCTTTTGACCTTCCTGCTTCCCGCCTTTGTGTTTCTTGTTCCCGCTGTCACCCGCTGGCGATTCATACTTTGGCTGGCACCTGTGGCTTTCGTTGCTTCGTGCTTCGGATACTTGGTGTATTGGCGTTCCATCGACTGGGCCCTGATGGACTACTATCGAAGGACCGGATACTTCAACACCGCGGATACTTGGTACGCCTTCATGCCATTTTTCCGTGGAATCCCCAACGCTTTGGCTGCAACGACTGCTTGCACTCTGATAGCCTGGGCTTTGTCTCTTCGTCCGAAACGGTCGCTCGATTCGGACGCGGAACTGTCCGCGGGCGATGTCTCGGCACCAAATCAATTTGCGTCCGCCAATCCATACGAATCGCCCCGTACAATCCCATAAGCGCGGCGAACCATGAAATGCACGGGAGAACGGGTGGTCCGTTTTCTCGTCTGCTTGCAAGTCGTTCGCCCGTTCCCCGTGATTCCTACCGTTAGTCAGCAATGAACGCCCGCAGATCAGATTGCAGGACGCAGAAGAAGCGTTACCGGACTTGCGCCGTTGTCGGCATCGTCGTCCTGATTGTCGGGACGGTCGCTCTCTTTCCGCGTCTACAACGCTGCATCGCCTACAGCAATATGCTCAGTTCCGAGTATGCGGCCTGGAATCTCGCGAGACACCCGAAGCCCATTCAGCTCGAATGCTCGGAAAGTGCCGCCCCAATCGATATTGGATATGCCCAAGCCGCACTTCCTAAACAGTGGGCCGCCAGTGTGACACAGCAGCAGCACGCAGTTATCGTCCGCTCGAAGGACGACGAGTCACTAGTCTTCATGCCGCCGTTTTATGATTCCCAGTTGTCCCCCGATGGAAACTACACATCGGCCGTTAGGACAGCGGAATCAGAACCGATCGCCCTGACCAAGGTTTTCTTCATGACCTCAGCAGAGTACGCGGAGCTGGTTCATCGCACGCTTCCAAAGTCGTTGAACAAGCACAACCAGCGTGGCATCAGGCTATTCCGCAGCGAAAACATACGCGGGCTCATTCGTTTGGGTGCACTCGACGACCCCGGCGACATGAGTGTTGAAGTGTGGTCCAATAACGGCGAGGTCAGCCAAGGCATTCTGATCCATGCTGAAACAGGTGAAAAGGCACTGCAACTCATCACCTGCACGCTGCTGCACTTGCGGTATTCCATTGATCTTGTGCCACCAAGAGATGTCCTCATTGGAATGATTGATGACGCTCTCACAGACCACGAGCTGCTTTCCAGTAATCCAGAAGCTGACTAACTACGGCGGTGCACCCGAGTGGCCGAGTCCGGGTGTTTGAAGTGGAGAGTCGCACGCGGCCAACGGGTGACCGCGAACGTTATCCGATCATAGATTAACTGAAATGAAGCCTGAAGCTATTGAGCATCCCGACTTTGGCAAGCTTGAATGGGACGATCAGTTTGAGCGCTACTCGGTCACCATTGGTGACGGACACGACGCCTTTGAAATCGGATTTGACGAGTCAGATCGCGAGCGTCTCGTTGCCTTGCTACAAACCTCTGCTTCGCTTTGGCGTGCGAACGAGGAATGGTTCGTAAAGTGGCGAAAAGCTTGCTTCGAATACTATGTTAGGGAGCTAAAAGATGCATGGTACGAGGGTGACGAGCCATTAGATGAGGACACGTTCAATGCGAAACTTGGGCAACCAGCTGGCATCGACTTCTCATGGGATGAAGGGAAGCTGCACTACATGATTACTGGAATGGACGACGATCTCGTAGGTGATCATGCGTTGGAGGCCCACGGAACAGAATTAGAACCAAATGAAATTTTTCTTACGTAAATCGAGGTCGGGCCATTACCGCAAGTGATGCCCACCAACAAAATTTCGGATAACCATGGCATTCACGCGGAGCGGGGCTTGCGGCCGAAATTGAAATGGACAACTTTACTTTCCCCGCCCGGTGATGCCGGACGTTATTGCGGAGGGATCTCGGCCGACTCAGGCCGATGTCGTAACGCATTTGGGAGATCAAGAATCCAAACATGGCAACGTACGAAAGAACATTGACGCGCCCTCCGAATGGAGAACGCGACTTAGAATTGTGGATTCAGCATGCAGCCGGACTCCTCATCTTTGAAGATGTTCGCAATTACGCCATTGAACAACTAGATGCCAACATGAGCGAATTTGCCCGATCCGCTGCGTTGAAGGCGATTGATCACGCCGTGTATGGGATGATGATGGTCATTGATGGGGTGTCCGGCGCATTGAAAAACGAGAAGCATCGCGTAAGTCTAGCCGTGGCCGTCCAACTGACCGATCTCGAGACGGACGAAACAATTGCCGAATTTGATCTTGCGGATGGCGATGGCATGTGTATGGGATATCATTGATGGCTCAAGGGCGACTTTGGCAAGCATCCGCCGATGGAACCGTAGCGCTGAATTCCGCAATAACCATGCCGTGAACGGGAGCGGCCGACAACGCGGGTTTTGAAATCAGAGATTCTTAGCGGCCGCCCCGTTACGGCCGTCGTTCGCCCAACTTGAGTCTGCTGATTTTTTCTGCCAGTTTGATCTACACATTACTATCCTGAACCACCAAATGCGCACCATAGTTGTCATGGGATTATTGTCGTTCATTTTCGGCTGCAATCATCCGGAAAAAACAGTTCCTGCTGTAACCATCGACCTGTTGAGCTTTTCTGTTGCCGGGAACAAGGTTGGAAAGCCGGTCGCCGCGGATTTGCCGTTTGCCCGCGAATTGGCAGACTCGAGTGTGTACGCTCCGCGGGGGAAGGGGCTCGAACTAGGGGCGAATGGCGGTTCGCTCGACCGCGTCTTTGTAACGCTGGGCGAATTTGACGGAACATTTTTCGCGGAGGGAAAGCCTCTGGAGTTGCACACCGCGACATCCGAACAAGACATTCGCGAACGATTTGGTGATCCCTACTGGACTGATCGGGAAGACGGTGAGGTGATCCTGTTTTACGAGTACCAAGATGGTAATATCGAAGTTCAGTACGAGTTTCCGGACGGAATGAAACTTGGCTTCATAACGATCTCACGGGCGGGCGTGCTATCCGACCCAGAGCAACGGAAGCTCTACGGTGTCGACAAGGCATGGCCCCCGCAATAGGCGAACCATCCGATGCAACCGAGCGGCGAAGTCGGGCGTTTTGAAGTGGATGATCAATCGTCGCCGCCGGCTGATCGGTAACGTTACCCGACTGAAATCCCTCCGACCGTCCCATGTTTCCAACCGAATACGAAACGGTCGTTTACTTTCGACGCTTTCCGAGCAACTACGACTACGCTTCGATTACGTCGCTCTTCTGCGATGACAATCACCGCGTCGGCTATTTCCCGTCGCCGCTGTCCGAACGGCTCGAATGGCAAGTGCGGCAGGAGTTCGCTTCTGTCGCGTACGGCGAACCACTTGAGTGCGTTCACGCTAGGCGTGCCGCTTTTGGTAGCGAGGAAATCTACATTGATGCTGATCGCGTGACACCCGACCGTTGCTTGCTTTTCCCCGATCCTAATCGTGCAATGCGATCACACGGTCACGTGCAGGTTCGATGGTGCGTTCCCGACGTTATGGAAACTCCGCGGTTTTGCATCAGTTCGGCGATGTCCGACCTGAGTCGTTTGAAATGGGGACTCGGGCCTCACCGTATTGAGGTGTTAAAGGCTGCGACAACGCTGAAACCAAACACGTTCGATGTCTTTGGGTTCTATGTTCCTACGAAAAAGTTGCTTGGTGCTGTTGAAATTGTCGAGCATCAAGAGGGTGACCTGTTTGATTCACATGTCTTCTGCATCACTTCCGATGATGATCTCGATGTTGGCGATGAACTGTGGGGGTGGTACGCTGGAAGCATCGGCGAAGCTCGGATCGTTGCCAAGCGTGTGCATGCTGTTGTCACCGACATCTCGGGGCGTGCCGTGCCAACACTGGAACGCCCAGATTTCGGGTAACCATGGGTTGGACGCGGAGGCCTCGAAAGCGTCTTTTTTGAAATGGTTGATCTTTCGCTCGGCCCCGGTCAACCCAAACGTTACCGGACACAAAAGTTGCGCGGTCGATCTCGGATGCTCGAAGTTGCGCTTGCAATGATTTGATACAGTGGTCGAGTGTCCAGCGAACGGGAACTCGTTAGCAACGTCACCCGTCGCAGTTTTGACACGTACGACGTGACGCCACCGGTCACCAACCGGGCCGAAGGCCAGACCGACATTGCTCGGTCGATTCCCATGCTCGATATTGCTCGGTCGATTGTTGCGCGGACTCGTGCGTGGTAAGCTGGACGCAGCGGGGCGAGTGATCCGATGGTGGGGGCGCCTCCGCTGCAAACACAGGCCGATAACCACGACGTGCACCGCAGATCCGGCGTTGCTAAACTTGCCATCACAACGTCAACCGCCGGATCGCGGTGACGTCAACCGTTCTGACACGCTTGAGTCGTTTTTGATTCGACCTCCAATGCGACCGAATGCGGACATGACGATGCGTGTGTCGTGTCGGACGAGAATGCTGCCAGTGCATTGACGCAACGGACCGTATTGCTTCAGTCGACCATCACAGGCTGACGCGACCTGCCGCTGCACTTGCTTTTCCAGCCCCGGTCAATTGCTTCGATTGCAATCATCTTTCTGCCCAACATTTTCCTGCCCATGCTCGGATGATGGTTGCGTCGCCATTTGCTTGCAGGGCTGGATCGACTCATGCTAAACTCATGCATCGTTGGACTCGTTTCGCTGCGAGCTTGGTAAGCACCGCTCGCGGTCAGAACCATGCGGTGAACGGGAGTTCGCGAGCCAGTCCTCTTTAATAAAACATCAATCCCGCGAACCCCGTTACCGCGGACGTTCCCCGACTGGCGATGTTGACTTGATGGCAATCGTTTCGGCGATGCAAACGGCCTTCATGCGTGATGGATCCGGCGCTCGTTTCGCAGCGTTTCTTTTTTGAGCAAGCGTCAACTCGCTGTCGCAAATGCCCCCGTGGTCGATCGAATGGCAGAATGATTACGTGGCAAAATGATTGACGCGAGCTGACTTATCATTTTGCCCCACATCATTTTGCCAACAGATTACTTCATCGTTTTTTGCGGTTACACACGGATTTGCCGGCGGTAGACGAGCTCGCTATGATTGGCTGTACGCCAACCGTCGTGGTTAGTGCGATCCCACGAAAACAAATCGGGGAACCATGCGATCGTGACGGAGCGGCGGCATCGTTTTTCCAAAGTGGTTCAGTCACCCTTCGCCGCCCGCACATCGCTCCCGTTATCCGACTGAAATCTTCTCCCTGATACGAATCCAGCCCGATGTGTGAACTTGTGCTCGAGATCGAAGAAGCCTTCGGCATCTCGCTTGCTGACGAGCAAGCGGAACGAATCATTACCGTGGGCGATTTGTACGCTGCCGTGCTTGTTGCCACCGCTGATAAGACACGCAATCCTGACGTGTGCTTGTCAGCGCGAACGTTCTACGAACTGCGGCGATACTGGCGACTACACATAAACGACGCTAATTCCCCCGCTCGCATCGGACCATCCACAAACGTTTCTGACGCTCTTCCATCGTCACGCCGACGGGAGACCTGGACGCGAATGGCTAGCGACCTCAATCTGCGTTTCCCAAAACTGCGACGCCCATTGCCTGTCTCGTTGTTTGGCTTGATTGCATCTGCGGTGGCCGCAATTATCTGCTTCGTATCGCTCGAACCCCTTTCTTCGCTTGGAATCTCTATTCTCTTTGGCGTGCTCACGTTTGTGTTTTCTTTGGCATTATTCCGATCGTTGACCGTGTCATTCGCGACCCTACCGCGCGAGAGTTTCACAACCTTCCGTGGATTAACGGAACAACTTATGGCTAAGAACGGTGCGAAACTAGCTGATAGGCACGATGCCTTTAGCTCTCGCGACGTATGGACAATCCTGCGTTTGGTCTTGATGGATCAACTTGGTGTCGATCGCGACAAAATCACGCCAGACGCACACCTTGTTCGTGACCTGGGATACGATTGATCGGTCGCAATCCCAAACGGCGGATAACCATGGCATTCACACGGAGCGGGGCTTGCAGCCGAATTTGAAATGGACAACTTTACTCTCCCCGCCCGGTGATGCCGGTCGTTCCACCATTAAAATGACCATCCCAGACGACATCGAATCTGACATCTCCCAAGCAATCGAATTGGACGATGCGAACGCACTGCGCCAAACGATTGAGTCATCCAATCTAATCGGTCACGAAGATCTTGGCGTTTGGCTGACGTTAGCGGCAAACCTGGGAAGTCTTAATACGATGCACGTCCTTCTCGACTCCGGTGCCAATGTGCGTTGGAAGAACGAAGACGGCGAGACCGCGTTCAGCTTCGCTTGCGTCTGCGACCAATTCGATGCCGCGCGATTACTACACGAACACGGTGCCGATATCAACAGTGTCGATTCGAGTGGCGGAACTCCGTTGGATTGGGCTGTTTGTCGTGCACGCCCAGCCTTCCGCGAATGGCTGAAGAGTGTCGGTGGTAATCGTAACAGCGACCACGAAGAATGGCCCTGGCCGCCGAGAACCCACAGTTGCGACACCTGATACAATGCCCCGTTCCGCTGCAAAGAAGGTGGAACCATGGGTTGGACGCGGAGGCCTCGAGAACGTTTTTGGGCAGTGGTTGCTCATCCGCTCGGCCCCGGTCAACCCTGCCGTTCTGCGATTAGAGCACGCCACGCCCTGAAAGGTAAATGATGCCACACTACAGGCTGCCATCCCCAGCAGACCCGAATTGCCGATTGACGAAACGCGGTGCTACGTGGGATTCAACGATCTACCACTGCACGGCAACCAATTCGTTCTGGATGCTTCACATGGATCGACATGGAGACCGATTTCTCTATGCGTACCTCATTGATGGACCTAAGCCGATCATTGACAAGTCGCAGAAGTTTCCGGTACCCGAAGATTGGACAGGTGATCCAGAAACTGTTTACGTTGCGCTCGAGTCAATTCACGATTCCGAGATGTCTGGCGATTCTGTAAATTTGCCCGGTGGGCTGCGAGAGGTGCTCGACAATGGGGATCGCGTACTTATTACCGACTTTGACAACGCGGTAGTTGGCGAAATCATACGTGACGGTGACGAACTCCGTCTGGAACGGCGCGACGGATACGCACCGTCTTGATTCCGACCAAATATCGCAGAACCATGGCATTCACACGGAGCGGGGCTTGCGGCCGAATTTGAATTGGTCAACCTTACTTTCCCCGCCCGGTGATGCCGGTCGTTACCCGACTGAAATGCTCCGACTCCCTCAAAAAGTGGACACAACCAATGAAACGTCTGCTCATCTCGGCAATTTTCGTATTTGCGATTGTCACTTCGTCCCTATGCACTGGTGCACAGGAGCCAACCGTTCCCGCCGCATCAAAAAGCACCTGGGTAGTGGGTGGCCAGATGTACGTTGTCATTCCCGCTGATCGCAAATCGATTTTCGCTTTCTCTACTGCAACATCTAGGTTGTCACGTCTAACGCTAGACACGCCTTTGCCCGACGATGCGAAGCCCGTCATTGCATCTAATGTTGCTGCAATACAGGCGGGGCGAACGGTCTATGCGATTGGTGCTACCGGCAATCGTTGGGCCCGTCTTGACCTTCCCGCGGACGGACTTCATTTCGTGGTCGATTCTGAGTCGATTCGCGTATCTGATGATGATGTATTCTACATTTTCGCCTCTGGTTCAACCGACTGGGTCGGCGTCGATCTCAACAACGGCGCTGTGCTGACAACCGGCGACGGCGGGTAACCATCGCGTGAACCGGAGAACGCGAGTTGACTTTAATGGCCTTTAGAAACTTTACCGCGCGTTCCCGGTTACGCGTGCCGACTATGAAGTCCTAGGTTTGACAAGTGGTGGTTGTCATTTGTTTTGGAATTCTGTTGGGTTACATCGCGAGGGTTCCTGATTGGCGTCTTCGTTGATGAGCTTCGAGGAAGTGCTCCGCCGTGGCGACTCACCGCTAACTTCAGTCAAGGATGTTGATTAAACGACTATTCGAGGTGTGGACGCATTTGAACTCTCGTAGATCCGCCTCTGGCGGACTGCGTCCTCTCAGTTATCCATGCA
>NZ_SJPT01000020.1:12309-34775 GCF_007860095.1 Novipirellula galeiformis
AAAACCCTTCTTAAATTCTCTAGGCGATCGCTGAATCTTCAAAGCGTTCCACCGGCCTTCTTGAACCAAGGCCTTGAACATCGGCTCCGCTCGTGCCTCGCTCCGCGATGTCAAAGCCTAAATTGTTATCACACGTCTGCGGTACCTGAGAACTTTTGCCTAGCGTAATTTTCGATGAACGTATCGCTCAGTTTCACACCCGCATATTTGCGCCCAGGTTCCTCAGATGTTTCCGATGCATCTTTGAGTTCGTCTCGTATTCGGTGGATGTCAGACGCACCCGGAAGTTTCCCAGCTAACTCAATTACATCTGTCGGTCGGTATGGATATTTATTCAGCTGTTCGCACGTGTATACGAATCCGATGTAATGAACAAACGCGCTGGGCGGGGAAGTCCACGATTTCCGGCGTGCATGAATGATTCGCTCGACAGATCGGATGATTTCTACACTGACCAAGAAGACGCTTAAGTCCCAGCTTGGGTCAAAAATCTGATTGTAGGTCTCGTCGTTCGACAGGTGCCGGGATCGTTGTCGCTGAGATCGCGCAGGCTCGCCAAGCGCTACCGCCCGGACAGCAGCCGCGACATAGGGAACCGACACAATTCGATCTGCTGGTCTTCCCTCATTCTTGTAGAAGTTCTTCCGACGGTCGTAAAACCATCCGTGGTCAAAAAGGAATTCGTCTATATCACGTTGAATCTTGTCAAGTCCGCGCAAGGAACCTAAGTCAACCGTGTTTTGATAGTTTGTTGCCTTCACAATTCTGGCACGGGTGTCAGCGTCCGCTGCCAAAATTACCTTGACGAGCACAGCGCGTTCGTCTTCGGACTCAGTGATGCCGGATGAAAAGTGTTTGTGAATGGTTTCGGTGGTTTGTAGTCCGTTTACAATTTGAACATTCTCGACACAAAGTTCCTTGCCAGCGATAGAAGCGTTGGTCCCAAGAATTGTTACACCGTTATTTAGCCACCAGAAATCTCCCTGTTCCGCGGATTCGTTTCGTGACAAAGTGTCCTTTATGTCTCGATTAATCTGAACTTCACCGAGATAATCACGGACGTTCGATTCGAATAGGTACCGCCGAAGCTTCCCTTCGTCATCAGACACAAATCGAAAATAATCAGACAGCTTGCAGAGCAAGATGTAGTTCTTTCCTTCCCGCGAAATGTAGCTTTCGGTGAATGGGAGACGGAGCGTAAAATCTCGTTGTTTTCGAGCTGAAGCAAGCAGGCCAGAAGCACCAACAAACCGAAACGCTATTCGAGCGTCGCTGAACAAATCGTCCAATATTGACGTTAGGGTATCGGCCCGAGACTGCAAATTGGGCGCGACTTGCGAGGAGTCACCTCGGCTGCAGTAATGCACCTGGATTGTCAGCTGTGGCTGCCGATCCGCCAGCGCCACATAGTTTGTTGAAAACAGTCGTCTTTGGCCCAGCACCTCCTCGTTGTAAGGGTACTTGAGATCATCGTCCTTCACGCTGAGATCAAGAAGCTCCCCTAGAGATGACACCAATGTGTCAATGGGTTGTTGCTCAAACTTGGCAGCGCGGCGTACAGACAATACGTGCACGTGGATACGTGGACCTCGTTTCGCGGCAAGATCGGAAGAGTCACCTGTTGCGATTCGATCATCCACAAAGACGAAGAATCCGTCGAGACCACCGTCATTGCCACCGTCTGTCCAGCCAGACTCCAAGTCTTCAAATGACGGGTCATAATCCTTCAAGACTTGGTCAAAGGCAAACAGCTCAAACAGTTCGCTATCTTCGAGACCTTCGCCAAACTGAGGCTTTGCCTTCTCGACAAGGCTGTCGAGCAGGACAACGTCATTTTTTGCCATATGGAATACGCTTTTAGCGTGATAACTATTCTTTTTACACCCGGTCAGTCGGGTGATATAACGGAATTGGATTTAATATCACGGGGTGAGTCAAGTGATTTGGGTTATATCACTCGGGAGCGTGTGACTCGAGTGATAGAAGGTTTTATCACTCGGGAGCAGAGGGAGACAATTGGCTGAATGCTCAAACGGAGTGGACATTCGGTCATCTGAGTGGCGTCAATAGCGACCTCCACCGCAACGATCGGGAACAGATTATTGGCGTTGCGTTGTGGAGTTGCAAGCAAATTCTCCGGAAAGTTTTTGGGGAGGGGCCGAAAGGCCGAGCACGCCCGCTAAACGCTGTGCCGGTGAAGACAATAGCGGCGCGCCGGTGAGCCATTCGGGTGAGACGCTACGGTATCGCTCGGAGCAACTTGCTCGGTTGGCCTCTCATGCCCCAGTTGCTTCGCCCGAAAAAGCGGTGTCAGGGGAGCCAGCGAAAAAGCGGGGTCAGGGGGAGCTAGGGTTGAAACACGATTGCGCTGCCTAGGGAGGACTGAAGAAGGTCCGTGGGGGATGTGGTGCGTGGGGGTGGTAGGTGGGAGTGCAGTCAGTCTCGGGATTCGGGTTCCAGTTGAGTCTGATCCCGGCGAAACCTTTCCGGAGTCAAGCGATCACATCGTGGATTGGACTTCCGTAGTCGATCTCCAGCCGTTTCTGACCTGCGACATCCAAACGTCGCGGATCCAGGCCTAATTGGTGCAGGATGGTGGCGTGGATATCGGTGACGTAGTGGCGATTCTCTACCGCGTGAAAGCCGATCTCGTCGGTCGCACCGTGAGCGATGCCCCCTTTCAAACCGCCGCCGGCCATCCACACCGAAAACCCATAGGGATGGTGATCGCGTCCGTCCGACTTCTCGGCGCCCGGTGTGCGCCCGAACTCCGTCGCCCAGACCACCAACGTCTCGTCGAGCAGTCCTCGCTGCTTTAGATCTTTCAGCAGTCCGGCAATCGGCTTGTCCACTCGGCCACAATTGGTCGAATGGTTCTCGCGAAGTTTTGCGTGAGCATCCCAGCCACCTCCTCCGCCGCCGCCATCGTAAATCTGTACAAAGCGAACTCCGCTCTCTACCAATCGACGCGCGGTCAACGACTGACGCCCCATCGCCTGCGTCGCCGGCTGATCCAGACCATAGAGTGTCTGGATGTGTTGTGGCTCCTGCTGCAAATTGACAAGGTCCGGTACCGACATCTGCATTCGAAAGGCCAATTCGTAGGCTTTAATTCGAGCCTGCAAGTTGGAGTCGTCGGGATATTGCACCGCAGTCATCTGATTCAGATCACTTAACAACGCCAATTGGTCACGGCGTTCGTTCAAGCCAACCCCGTTACCCGGTGTGCCAAATGGCAAAGGGTTGCGGGGATCCAACGTCATGCGAACGCCTGCATGTTCGGGGCCCAGGTAACTGCCATCGTGAGCTCCCGTGCCTCCGCAGCAGTCGCCTGGGGGTGGTCCCATCACGACAAACTGTGGCAGATTTTCGTTCAGTGTGCCCAGACCATAATGCACCCACGATCCGATCGAAGGATAAAAGCCATCGAAGATATGACGTCCGGTATGAAACTGAAGCTGAGCGGCGTGATCGTTGTCGGTCGTCCACATCGAACGAATCACCGAGATGTCGTCGATGCAGTCACCGACATGCGGCCACCAATCACTGACGTGCAACCCACTTTGGCCACGGCGGCTGAATCCAACCTGCAGAGGATAAAGCTGAGACATCAGACCGCGTGGCTTACCGCCAAAGTCGCGCACGTTCTTGCGGTAGAATTCGGAGTCCAAAATCGCGGATCCGAAGGGGGACTCGTCAATCGTCTTACCCGCGTGGCGATTGATTTCGGGTTTGTAGTCGAATGATTCCAAATGACTGGTCCCACCATTCATAAAGAACCAGATGACGCTCTTGGCTTTCGGCGCGATGCCGGAGGCCAGCAGCTTGCCGCTGGCAGTTTCAGTGGCTGCGGTTTCGGCTGCTGCGGTTCCATTGGCCGTGGCATCACGCTGCAGCAGGGCGCTGAGAGCGAGTCCCGTAAACCCCATGCCGCAGTCGGCCAGCATCTGTCGTCGCTGAATTCGACCGCAGGGAAAGTCAGATTTTGAATTCAAGGTCGTCATCGGATCGTCACAAAGTCGTTATGGAGCAACAGGACGTGAACCAGATTCTGTTTGGCTCGCAGAACGGAATCGGTTGCGGCCGACTGGGTAGCACTGCCGCCCGCGGGAAACGGTTGACGCGGAGTTTGTTGCAGTAGTTCCGCATGTTGGCGAAGAAAAGTCTGACACCGAACCGCTTCTTCGGTCGTTGGCGAACGCGCCAGCACGGCGGCAAACGCAGCCGTGACAAAGTCATCTTCGTCGGCCAACTCGGTCGCGAGGGTGCGTGCGGAGTCCAATACAATGCCGCTGTTCATCATCGCCAACGATTGATGCGGCACGATGCTTTCCTTGCGACGATAGCAGGCGTTGGGATCCGCCACATCAAAGACTTCCAACATCAGCATTTTTTCATTGGGCGTGTTGCGGAAATACAAACTGCGTCGCAGGTTCTTTTCGCCATCGGTCTCGGGAAGCTCTGGCCCGCCCATGGCTTGATCCAACCGCGATGCGACCGACAACGTGCTGTCGCGGACCACCTCGGCTTCCATGCGTCGCGAGTTCATGCGCCACAGAAAATGGTTGTCCGGATCAGCGGCGGTGGATGGGTTCCCTGCCTTCGAGGCGGCGGTCGGTGACTCGCTGGCCATGCGATAGGTGGCCGATAACACCAGCTGGCGATGCAACGGCTTCATCTTCCAATTGCTTGCGATCAGCTCCGTAGCCAGCCAGTCTAAAAGTTCGGGGTGAGTCGGCTGGCGACCGTTGAGCCCAAAATTTTCTGGCGTGGCGACAAGTGGCTGACCGAAGTGTCGCCCCCAGATGTGATTCACGGCAACTCGAGCGGTGCGTGGATTACGGTCGTTGACGATCCAATCCGCCAGTGCGCTGCGGCGTCCCGTACTGGATCGAGGGAATTGCTCGCCCAGCGGTGTATATTCGTTAGACGACAATTCCGCAGACTGTTGAGCCTGTTGCAACTTCGCTTGAGCGGCGGTTTGCGCGGCGTCCGAATCGGCGGCCGCGACAAGCTCTGACTCCGCCCGCAGCACAACCGCTTGTTTTTCCGCGGTCGCTGCCATCACGGCCAGTTGCTCAATGCGGGGAGATTCCGCGTGGAGGTATTTTTCGACGTCGGCGGCCAACCGAGCGGCCACGGACGCGAGCTCACCTTCGGCCAGCTTGAACTGTGACTGAGCGACCTTCAGGGCTTGGTCGGTGAGCTGTTTGCGACGTTGCAGCGTTTCGATCGAATCGGGCTGTTGATTAACGGTTAGCTCCAAAAACTGTGCGGTCCCCTGGTGCACCCACAAGGCAAATTTCCCGTCGCGGCGTTTTTCCGGCATCGTGTAATCAAGCTTGCGCTGGCCGTTCAGATCGATTGTCAACTGCGACCCGGTAATCGTGACGTCCAGCGTCGCTTCTTCGTTGACCACCAACGGCGTATCGACAATTCCGGGCTTAGGATACACCTGCTTACCGCCGACGCGATGAAACGCTTGCACGCTTTGCCCGGTATCGCTGGTACTGGTGTAAACGTCCTGAGAATTCCCTTGATCCAGATAGTCAAAACTGAAGCCGATCGAACGAAGCGCCCCTTCCACTAGCGGGCGATAACGCAGCGTGACTCGGAAGTCGCCGGTGATCGGTATCCGACTGACCAGCGTCGCGAAGCTCGCCACGGACGACTGCAAAAGTGCCCCATCTTGGTATTCCCACTGACCGCTGAGCACTTGCCACACATCTGGCCTGGCTGTTGAGAAATCGTCATGCAACAATACCGCTGGCGACGCGTTGTCCTTCACAGCATCCTCGGACCGCGTCAGACGTTCGTTCGCCGCAGCAGCTTGCTCCACTGCCTTGGCTAGTGTTTGCTCCGCCACACTCAGCTGTTGCTGAGCTTTGGCGATGAGCGTTTCTCGTACTGACGGTTTCAGCAGCGGATACCAAGCGGTCGCAGGCAATGTGACCGGGTGAACTTGCAGCGTTCCTCCGAAAGCCGACGGAACGCCAGGTTCCAGCGGCTTGGTTTCATCCGGGTAACGGCTGTCACCGCGTTCGAAGCGATACGTTTTCGCATCGGGCGTTTTGTCGTAGACCAGAGCAATCCCGTCGTTCAAGACGTCGCCCTGCGTGGTATCTTTTTGAGTTCCCGTCAGCGCGGAGATGGGATCGGTCCGCACATCATGCGGTTCGAAGAAAGCGCGAAAGCGGTAGTACTCTTCCTGCGTCACCGGGTCGAACTTGTGGTCGTGGCAGCGACAGCAGCGGAGCGTCATGCCCAGAAATGCCTCGCTGGTGCGTTCGACGGTTTCGAACAACCACACATCGCGATCGAACTTGTACCAACTGCGCCCGAGATAGCCCGTGGCCGGCAGAACGTCGATGTCGTCGCCTGCGATTTCGTCAGCGGCCAGCATCTCGCGGACCATTTGGTCGTAACCTTTATCGGCGTTGAGTGAATTGACAATCCAATCGCGCCATCGCCAGATGTGCCGCTGGCTGTAGCGAATTTCGTTACCACCTCGGCTGCCATACCAATCGCTGTACCGCCATACATCCATCCAATGTCGTCCCCAGCGCTCACCGTAAGCCGGTCGATTGAGCAGGTCATCGACGACGGTTTCATAGGCCGACGAAGACGCGTCGCTCAGAAACCGCTGCTGTTCGGCGCGCGTGGGCGGCACGCCAATCAGATCCAGGTAGACTCGCCGTAGCCACACCGATTTTGTCGCTGCGGCTGCGTGAGGCAACTGATGCTCGGTTCGTTTGGCGGCGATGAAGTGGTCGATTCCATTTTCGCACCAATCGGCATCCGCTTCGGTCAGCTTCGGTAAGTCTGGCCGCTGCAGCTCACGATAGGACCACCAACGGAGTGGATCGTCTTCGGGTTGTTCGTCGGCTGGCGCGGAAGCTCCTGCTTTGATCCATTCCCGCACGAGCTCGATTTCCGCCGGCGTTAATTTGGTACCTTCGTCCTCTGGCGGCATTGTGAAGCCAGCCTCGCCGGTCAATACGTCCAACAGCAGACTGTCGCTGGCGTCGCCCGCGGTCAGTGTAAGCCCCGATTCGCCACCTTCGATGAGCGAAGCCGCCGTGTCGACTCGCAACTCGCCCTGCTGCTTTAACGCGCCATGGCACGCATAGCACTTTTGCTGCAGTAGCGGCTTGATGTCATGCAAGTAATCAGCCGCATCGGCGCAACTAAAAGTCAGTGTGAAAACAATCGCAACGTTTCTGAAAACATGCCATGTCATGAGCGACGCAGGCCCGTTTCGTAGAAGGTGGGAAACAACTCACATTAGCAATGAGCGGGCTTTTCAGCTTACCGGCCCACAATCGAGAACGCAACTAAACGAACGCTTCACCAAAAGATCTCGCTATTCGTCTAAGGCTGCGGGAGCCTTTGTGTCGTTTACTCTGGCGGCCGGCGGAAGAAGCGATCCGCGCCGAGCGGTTGCCCGACACCGCTAGGCAGACCTGCGAAGTAGGGGCCCAAGCAAAGTGGCTGCGATCCCCAAGAACCTTGTCCTTTTGTCCTCGGTTGAGTCGCTTGCACCCTCATTATTCGCCCTGTGCCTGTTCACCCTGTGCCTGTCCACCTCGCGCCTGTTCAATCAACTTCGCGACCGAAACCGGTGCACCCCCTTGCGCCTGCGACTCATCGGCGGCACTCATGAACGCATAGATCTCGATGGTCTCTTCCGCGGAGACCGGCGGGTTGCCGGTCTTGAAGAATTCGACGATCTGCTTCAGCAGCGGAGCGTAGCCGGACGACTTGGCGGTGACCATTTTGTTCTTGCCGTAAATGATCGTCGTGAAGTCCGCCTTGCCGCCGCGGAGATCTCGAAACGTGCCGACTCGGCCCCCTGTCCAGAGACCGATGACGGTATCGACGCGGTCCGTCTTGATACGTTGAACGGTTTCACATCCAGTGCCCAAGACCGTGAAGAGCGGCTCGACCGCATGGATTCCGTACAGATAAAGCGACGGGTGAAACTCTGCCCAGGAACTGGAACCGAACACATCACAGGCAACAATTTGCCCCAACTCTTCATTGTCTTGAGCGCCGGCAACTCCCTCGTAGTAGCGAGCCGCCGAGCTGGACCAACACGGCACATTGTTTTCTTTGGCCAGCCGAAACAATTCGATCACATCCGCCAGATTGTCCGTCACGGGCTTGTCGACCCACAGCGGTTTTCCGGCCTGGATCACGATCTTGGCCTGATCCAAGTGCGGCCGACCATCGACGCTTTCCAGCAGGATGCCATCAACCTTTTCACATAACTGCTCGATGCTGTTCACGATTTCCAAACCGTGCTGATCACGCAATTGCTCGGTGAATTTCTCTACCCGGTTCGCCGATGCGGGAAAATCGGGCGATCCACCGGGAAACCCCGCGACGACGCGACAACCGGTCTTATTCTTGGGATTGTTCAAGTAGCGGGTAAAGGCGATCACGTGGGACGTATCCAGCCCAATCATCCCCAGGCGAAAGACCGGCTCTTCATCATCCCCACGGTCACCATCATCGGCACGGCCAACGCTTGGCAGGGACGCAAATACCACGGCCAGACAAAGCAGCCACACGTTTCGTTTCATCATCTCGACTCTCAAGCGTTAGGGGTTTCCGTCGACCGGCGTCTGTCTTGTTAGGACAGCATCCGCATGGATCACTTCATTGCATTCCAAATGGAACGACTTCCATCTTTCTGTAGAAAGATGATAGTCGGTAATCTAACCTCGAGGGGACCATCGGTAGCAATTCCTTGCGTACGCTCGTATTCCTTGCCGCTTTTTGACCATGGTGGGTGAAGTCCAAGCCACATATGAAGTTGACGACGATCGACCCAACGTTCAGCGTCGGCGACAGCACTGGGCAAGGCAAGTCGGTGCGCAACCCAATTTGAAGTCGCGATGGCGATGACCGCAGTAACCTTGATTTCCCCACGGCCTTAGAGAGAGAGACACATATCCCAGAAAAACAATGGATCGATCACTAGGATCCATCACCTGGGTCGATCATTCGGGTCGAGAATCCAATCGTGGCGAACATGCAATGACCGCTCGGGACGCGATCATTGGGGACCTCGCATCCGCAGCAGCCCATCGAGAATCAGATCGAGCCCCAACTGCAGATCGTGCAATCCATCGTGGCGACCTGAAATCACCTGTTGCGACATCCCGTTTAGGTACGGGTATTCGTCGGCGGGAATCTGCGGCAGGAAGGTCTCAGCGACCTGGGCGTACTCTTCCGGTTGGAACGGAAAGTTCAGCTTTTGTAACGTGAATCCGTATACGTAACTGTCGATTGCATTCCAAGCGTGGTCTGCCATGGCGTACGAGAAACCGGCCTGCACCAAACAACCAATCGTGGCGTCCACATAACGCAACATCGCTGGCCCCACGTTAGGGCGTGAGACGATTAACATCGTCGCCCAAGGGTACCGCATCAGCACCTCATGAGCCGACATCGCACGGCGGCGCATGGACGACTTCCAATCGCCCGCGAGCGTGGGCAATTCGATTTCGCCAGCGACAATGTCGACGATTCCGTCGAGGATGGCGTCCTTGTTCGATACATGGTTGTAGAGCGACATCGCCTCGACGCCGAGCAATTCGGCCAGCTTTCGCATCGAAAGCGACTCGATCCCATGCTGGTTCGCAAACTGAATCGCAGTTCGCAGTACCACGTCTCGATTTAGCGAAACCTTCGATTTTCGTACCGTCTTTTTTGCCATTCGTTCTCTCGCTCTTCCGGCATCAAAGCTGAAAAGTTGCCCACTTGGATCATTTTGCCTGTTGCCACGACTTACGCTGTAAGTATAGCATGAATTCAACGGGACTTGCAGCGTAAGTTTACGGGCCGAACCGGGCTACCGACGCGTTTCACGAGGAGCCGAAATGAATTCATCTGCGCCCCAACAAGATCGAGCGACGACCAACGAAACCGCCGCTCAAAACGAAGCAACGCCAGCTTCCGCGAGCAACGCCACCCCTCGCGATCCGAGTTCGGAGAGGAAAACGATGAAAGTGATTTCCCAAGACGCGTATGGCTCGCCTGAACTGCTAGTACTACGCGAAATCGAGAAACCGGTTGCTGCAAAGCATGAAGTCCGGGTGCGAGTTCACTCGGCCGCGCTTCACGTCGGGGACTGCTTCGGCGTCCGCGGCGACCCACTACTGGTGCGGATAACAACGGGGCTGCTGAAGCCTAAACACGGGATTCCCGGCTACGATCTGGCGGGTCGTGTCGAGGCGGTCGGCGAAGCGGTAACGCGTTTCCAAGTTGGAGATGAGGTGTTCGGTGCGTGCGAGGGAGCCTGTGCCGAGTATGTTTGCGTCAACGAGAATACGCTCGCGTTAAAACCAAGCGAGATCACGTTCGAGCAAGCGGCCGCGGTTCCCACGTCGGGGCTTGCCGCGCTGCATGCGCTTCGCGATGTCGCTAAAATCATGCCCGGACAAAGCGTCTTGATCATCGGAGCCTCGGGAGGCGTCGGAACCTTTGCGGTTCAGATCGCGAAGTCGTTCGAAGCGGAGGTCACAGCCGTCTGCAGCACTCCGAATGTCGACATGGTCCGCTCAATCGGGGCCGATCATGTGATCGATTACACCCGAGAAGATTTTGCCGCGGGCAGCGCACGCTACGATGTCATCTTTGACAACATCGAGAACCGTTCGCTAGCGGATTGCCGACGAGCATTAACGCCCAGCGGAACGTTGGTGCTGAATAGCGGAACGGGAGCGCAAGGGCTTGCTTTTATGATCCGACTGCTGAAGCCGCTCGTGTTGTCTCCCTTGGTTCGGCAGCGGTTGTGCCGCTACCTTTCGGTCCCCAATCACGAGGACTTGAACGTCTTGGCGAATCAGTTGCGATCCGCAGCGGTAATCCCGGTCATCGACCGAACGGTTTCGCTGGACGAAGTCCCCGATGCGATCCGGTACCTTGAGAACGGGCATGCGAGAGGGAAGGTCGTCGTCAATGTATCTTCACTAGAGCATTTTCACAAATGACGTGGGATTCAAACCGTAGCTGCGTTCGTAAGAACGCGGTCCACCGCGAACGCGACGGCACCTACATCAAAATTAAAAATGCTCTAACCTAACGCAGTGAAAACTACGTTGATACGCCAGCGCTAAAAGGGGGATCGCATCAAGCATCAGCCAGTTTTGGTGGTCGTCGATGGCACCGCATGCGAGAGCGAGTGCAGTGGCAGCCCTCGGCAAGCGACCTGTTGCCGGGACCACGTTTCCACGGTGCCGTGAACGGGGTTGTGAAACGCTCAACCGCGACGGCACACGACTACGCCAAGTGCCCCATCTTTCCCGCTTGATAATCGCGGATCGCCTCTCGAATTTCTTCGCGAGAATTCATCACGAACGGACCTTGCCCAACCACGGGCTCTGCGATCGGCTCGCCCGTCAGAACCAGGATTCTTGAGGCGGTATCGGAGTGAACGTGAACGGTCTCTCCGTCGCGTTCCAATAGAGCGAGCTCCACGGCGGTCATCGGTTCGTCGTTTACGGCAACCGTCCCCGCTTGAACGACCACCAACGAGGTGTGCCCACGAGGAATCGTCAGTTCGCCGGTCGCTCCCGCGTTCAAGTGCACGTCCCACACATTGATCGGCGTGAACGTCGACGCGGGACCGTGGGTGCCGAGCAACTCGCCTGCGATCACCCGCGCCGTGCCTGCGTTATCGGGCAACGACACGCTAGGGATCTGTGCCGCCAGCAAATCCTGGTATTTCGGCGGTGACTTTTTAGCCTTCGCCGGCAGATTCACCCACAATTGAACCATTTCGAGCGTTCCACCCTGATTGGCAAACCGCCGACTGTGGAACTCTTCATGGACAATCCCCGCTGCGGCTGTCATCCACTGCACGTCGCCGGGTCCAATCGTACCGTGGCTGCCGCTGGAATCACCATGTTCTAACTCGCCGTCGTAAAGAATCGTAACCGTTTCGAACCCTCGATGCGGATGCTCTCCAACACCACGTTTCGCTTCATCCGGGGCAAAGTCGTAGGGTCCGGCATAGTCCAACAGCAGGAAGGGATCGAATTCGTTTCCTTCCGCATACGAGAACAGACTTCGGACTGGAAACCCGTCGCCTACCCAATGTTGCGAAACATCACGAACCACCCGTTGAATTTTCTTTTTCATGACCTATTCCTTCTTCGCTTCTTGTAGCTTGGTATAACTCGTCATCAGATTGCGATAGTTAGGCAAATGGTTGGACAACAACGCACCGAGTCCTTCCATATCATTTCGCCAATCGCGATGAAGTTCACAGGCGACCGAAAACCAATTCATTAACTGGACACCTGCGGAGGACATGCGCTGCCAAGCCGCTTGCTGAACCGTTTTGTTGAAGGTGCCCGAAGCATCCGTCACCACGAACACATCGTAACCATCCTCGATCGCGGACAACGCGGGGAACGACACACAGACGTCGGTAACGACGCCCGCGATAATCAACTGCTTGCGTCCCGTGGCTTTAATCGCTTTGACGAAATCTTCATTGTCCCACGCATTGATTTGTCCTGGACGGCGAATGAATGGGGCATCGGGAAAACGATCCAACATCTCAGGCACAATGGGCCCGTTGGGCCCCGCATCAAAACTCGTGGTGAGAATCGTTGGCAGTTCGAAAAAAACGCCAATGTCAGCTAACGCCAGAACATTGTTCCTAAATTCGTCTGGAGAGAAGTCTTGAACTAACGAGATCAGTCCCGATTGATGGTCTACCATCAACAGAACGGCATCGTCTTTATCAAGTCGCTTGTAGGTTGCAGACATTCGAGATCCCTTGTTGATCACAGTGGGTCATTCACTAATACTCAACTTGTACGCTACCGCGACGGCGAATCAAGTATGGGCAATTTTGTAACCCCAGATCGCGCACCCAGCCCGCACACACCAACCGCGTCCCCGTAAGCAAGGTAAAACCATTGCAGCGAAAAAACGACAAGAAAACCGTCGGCTGTCCCGTCGAATCAACGATCGGCGCCATTGGCGGACGCTGGAAAGTGCTGATCATCCATCACTTGATCGAAGGCAGGCAACGCTTCGGTGAGTTGACTCGGTTGCTGGGCGGCATTTCCGCGCGAACGCTAACTCGCCAACTTCGCGAGCTGGAAGCCAGCGGGATTATCCAGCGTGAAACCGTTCAAGAAGTCCCGCTGAAAGTTGAATACTCACTGACACCCCTGGGGCAAAAATTGAAGCCCGTTCTCGATGCGATGCACCAATGGGGCCAGGAAGTGGAGCAGCAAGCAAACACGTCCCAAACGCCACCTCCGATTAGCCCCATTGCGGCAAACCGACACGTTGATGGCGAGAGAACCGCGTGATTGCGAATCATGCTACTCCGCACGATTCCAGGACCAAACGCTAGCAGGTGTGCAGAAGCCTTTCGGTAGATTAGCCGTTTTGGCGTTAGCCACGGTTCAAGCGGTTCAACCGGGGCTAACGCCCAAACAGCTAATGGGATTTCACCCCATCATGCCTGCGTCCCTGCTTAGCAGGTGTGCTAGACCGCACGGCGGACCGCATTCGGCCGACACTGACAAACCCACGAATGTGGCTAATACGCAGTGAAATAAGTCAGAGCTGCATGGCACGAAAAGTGATACATCCAACATTTCATACCGATACATACGAGGCCGAGCATTTTTAGGAATCTGAATCCGTGGTCGACGTCGGGCAAGAAACGCGAATGGCGGCGAAATGTAAATGGAAACAATCCTAAGTCGACACTGGCATCATCTTCCTGAGTCCGAGGTTATTGGTCTCTTAGAAACCGATCTGAATCACGGATTGGATCTCTTTGCGGTCGAGCACCGGCAAGCACGCTTTGGACCGAACGCGATCACCCAAAGAAAAGGGCAAGGGCCACTCGTCCGTTTCTTGCTCGAGTTCCATCAACCATTGATTTACATCTTGTTGGCTGCCGCGTCGATAACGGCATTCTTGCAAGAATGGGTGGACTCCGGCGTGATCCTTGGCGTCGTATTGGTGAATGCGATCATTGGATTTGCCCAGGAATCGAAAGCACTCAAAGCGATCGCTGCGCTTGCCAACGCGATGACAAGTGAGGCAACCGTGCTGAGGGTGGGAGAAAAGAAACGCATTTCCGCGACGAAGCTCGTTCCCGGCGACATCGTTTTCCTACAATCGGGCGACAAGGTGCCTGCGGATCTCCGCTTGCTCGTTTGTCGTGAATTGCAAACGGATGAGTCGACGCTCACGGGTGAATCGGTGCCGATCCAAAAGCATGCCAAGACACTCCGGCAAGACACGGTTCTGGCCGAACGCCGCAACATGATCTACTCCTCAACGCTCGTGACTTACGGAACGGCCACAGGCGTCGTCATCGGCACCGGCGATAATACGGAGATCGGTCGCATTTCGGAGCTAATCAGCTCAGCGGAGGTTTTAGCCACTCCGCTGACCCGCAAACTAGCTCATTTTAGCGGCATCCTGCTCTACGTAATTCTCGGCATGGCCGCCCTGACGTTTGTCGTCGGCGTCGTCCGGGGCGAGTCATGGTTACAAATGTTTATGGCGGCCGTCGCTTTGGCCGTGGGCGCGATCCCCGAAGGTTTGCCAGCGGCGGTCACGATCACGCTAGCGATTGGCGTCGGCAAGATGGCCAAGCGGAATGCGATCATTCGTAAACTCCCCGCCGTCGAAACTCTGGGCAGCACCACGGTTATCGGTTCCGATAAAACGGGCACGCTGACCCAAAACCAGATGACCGTCCAAGAAGTGTTTGCGGGAGGCAAACGGTTCACGGTCTCCGGCGTTGGGTATGCCCCGGAGGGAGAGTTCGCGTGCGACACCGAAACGGTGGTCCCCAGAGAGCATCCGGCGCTGTTGGAGTGCTTGCGAGCGGGGCTGCTCTGTAATGACTCGGCAGTATCGCAATCGGACGACGGTTGGCAGATCGCAGGCGATCCCACCGAAGCCGCCTTGATTGTCTCGGCTTGCAAAGCGGGTCTCTCTCCGGCAACGATCAAGCAAGCGTTACCGCGATTGGACGCCATCCCCTTTGAATCACAGCATCAGTATATGGCGACGTTACATCACGCAGGGCCCGACGCACCTGCGCTCGTCTACCTGAAAGGCTCCGTCGAAAGCGTTCTCCAGCGTTGCGACAACGTATTTGGCGATGCCGGCAGCGGTGCGGAACTGAATTCCGACTCGGTGCATCGACGTGTCGGGGAATTAGCATCCGACGGCTTGCGAGTGCTGGCGTTAGCTCGCGTGGAACTTCCGGCGGGGACCGCATCGATCCAGCACCAGGACGTGGCGAGTGGGCTGAGCTTTCTCGGTTTGCAAGGCATGATCGACCCACCGCGTCCCGAAGCGGTAGACGCCGTCCACGCCTGCCAATCCGCTGGCATTCGCGTGAAGATGATTACCGGCGATCACGCCGGAACCGCTGCGGCAATTGCGGCTCAGATCGGCCTGAATGGCGCCGACCCAAACGGCGCTGCCGCCAGCGTCATGACCGGCAAGATGCTAGCCACATTATCGGACACCGAACTTCTCGACGCGGCAGAGCAGTCCGCTGTCTTCGCTCGCGTTACACCGGAACAAAAGCTACGTCTCGTGAAAGCGTTGCAGCATCGCGGCCACGTCGTGGCGATGACGGGCGACGGTGTCAACGATGCCCCTGCGTTGCGCCAGGCCGACATCGGCGTGGCGATGGGAATCGCCGGCACAGAAGTCGCCAAAGAGGCAGCCGACATGGTGCTGACGGACGATAATTTTTCGTCGATCGAAGCGGCCATCGAAGAAGGCCGGGGCGTGTTCGACAATCTGATCAAGTTTATCACTTGGACGCTGCCGACTAACATTGGCGAGGGGCTGGTTATTCTGGCCGCCGTTTTTGCCGGCGCGACGCTGCCCATCCAACCCGTTCAAATCCTGTGGATCAACATGACCACGGCGGTACTGCTGGGATTGATGCTGGCGTTTGAACCCAAAGAGCCCGGTATCATGCTGCGGCAGCCGCGTGAGCCGACAAGCCCGATCCTCTCGGCAACGCTGATCTTCCGAATTGTTCTCGTCGGCGTCCTGCTGCTGGTCGGCGCGTTCGGACTGTTTCAATGGGAGTTGTCGGAGGGCGAGAGTGAAGCGGCGGCACGAACGGTGGCCGTGAACGTCTTCGTATTCGGAGAACTCTGCTACCTGTTCAATTGCCGATCGCTCACCTTATCGATATTCGCGATCGGAGTGTTCAGCAACCGTTGGCTGTTGGCCGGTGTCGGCACGATGGCGGCGCTGCAGGTCGCGTTCACCTACGTTCCCGCCATGAACCGCGCCTTCGACAGCGAGCCCATTGGAATCACCCAGTGGTGCCTTATCCTTGGCGTAGGCCTATCGATTTATGGAATCGTCGGCTTGGAAAAGTGGCTGCGGCGTCGGTTAACCTTACGGGCCGAATACCGCCAAACGAAACCGCCGGTACCCCCGCTCCCGCGCCGGTCCGTATGAACGTCCCCGTACGGCGCCGCTCGCACCGATCCTGCTCTACACTTTCTTCCTTGTAGCGTCACGAAAGCAAATTCGTTGGGAAACTCAGCCCAGGATCCCAGCCAGTGCAATACTCCTATCCCTGAGAGATCTCACTTGCGGTTTGGAACGAGGATCTTAGAGACAGGAACTCTTGACGGGGCAGGCGAACTCAACGAAATTAGGAGAGAGAAATCGGGGCGTGGCTCAGCCTGGTAGAGCGCTGCGTTCGGGACGCAGAGGTCGCAAGTTCAAATCTTGTCGCCCCGACTAGAAATCAAAACAGCTCGTCGCATTCATTCATTTGCGGCGAGCTGTTTCTCGTTGAATTGCAATGGTTTACGCGATTTCTTGTCAGCTACCTTGGCAGTTCAAACAGATGCCCTGTTTTGCCCGCGTCAACCTTCGCGCCTTGTAACTTCTTGTTCCGGAAACACTTAGCGAGTTCAAATCTCGTCGCCACTTTTGAGTAGTTTGATCCGTGACAAGAAAACGCAAGCATGCCTTGGTTTCTGGCATTGCTGTCCGTCGACGTAATTGCCTCGGCAACTCCTGCGTCAAAAGGATCAAGCAAGCGAAGGAGCATTTGCGAATCCGCCACTTCGGTCGCTTGAATGCGGGTCAAGCTCAAAACGTTCTTTTCGCCCGCTTCACCTTAACGTTTCTTTTCCGACACCGTTAAGCAATCGTTGGAATGAGTCCTCCGTCGACTCGTATGGGTGCTCCATTGATAGCCGATGCGAGTGGGCTGGCAACAAACGCAACCATGTTGGCAATCTCTTCCGGTTCTATCAATCTCTGAATCAACGAGGTCGGCCGATTGTCTGCCATGAATCGCTTCTCAGCCGAATCGTAGGGCTCGTCGGGGAAAAGGTTGCTGACGAATTCCTTCACACCTGGCGTTAACGTCGATCCAGGCATGACGGTGTTCACGGTAACGGAGCTTCCCTTGGTCAATTGAGCCAGACTACGCGAGACGGCAAGTTGTGCCGTTTTCGTCATCGCGTAGTGAGGCATTTCCGGAGCGGGCACGACGCCGGATTCGCTGCTGATGAAGATGATGCGTCCTGTGTTTTGCTCCAGCATTTCCTTCAGATAATGCCGTGCAAGACGCACACCGCTCATCACGTTGATGTCAAAGATGTGCTGCCACGCTTCGTCCGTCAGGTCGAAAAAATCAACCGCTTCGAAAATGCCCAGATTGTTGACCAAGATATCGATCTGCGGATGTTCGGCGATGGTTCGTGCGACGCCTTCGGCCGTCCCATTGTCGGAAACCAGCCCGATCAAGTCGGCCTTCGGTTGACTCTCGCGAATTTTTCCAATCGCCGTGTCGACGCTCGCTTCGCTGCGACCGTTGACGATTGTTGTTGCCCCTTCGGCAGCCAGGCGAGTCGCGATCGCCAGACCGATTCCGCCTGTTGATGCGGTGACCAGTGCTGTTTTATTGTTGAGTTCAAGATTCATCGAATTCTTATCCTATTGGTGTTGTAGAAGCGTGTGTTGTGTTTGTTGTCCAGGTCCAATCAGCGAATTGCGACTGGAATGGTTCCCTGGCGTTCATGGATGGGTGTCGAAGCGAATACTTCAACAGACGGGGCTGACTTGTAGCCCTTCAACGTCATGAGTTTAGGGAAGTGCCCGGGGAGCTTCTTGAACGATTTTGCGCGCCGTCAAAAGATTTGACCGCAAGGATTGACGCGGGCTCAGGACCTGTGGATCGTCCCCAGCGCCCGTCCACTTTGGCATCAAAACGGTGGATTTCTTAGCGGAATTGCGCGAGCCATCCGAGATTTCGCGATCGATTGCGCATGACACCGGACGGCTTTGGGGTTGCGACGGCGCGTCAGGAGTTGCTCGATGGATTCACCGCCTTGGAATACGCTCCCGGCGCGACCCCGATGAATCGTTTGAAATGCCGCGTGAAGTGCGACTGGTCCGCGAAACCGGCAGCGTAGGCGACATTAGCCAGCGTCTCACCGGCCATCAACATCTGCTGCGCACGACGCACTCGGATTTGAGAGAGATAGGCCTGGATGGGAATGCCGACCTCTTTGGAGAAGACGCGGCTTAGATACGGGGCGGATGTCCCAGCCAATTGGGCGAGTTCGTGAAGCGAGACATTCTCGCGGAATTTCGCTTCCAAGCTCTCCTTGACTCTGCGAATGTTCGCACGTCCCCGCTTTTTCGGAATGTCCGGCATTGATGCGTGCCGCACTAAAAGCTCGCAGATGGCTTCATAAAAGGCTGATTCCTGATCCAACTGCGGATCTCCGTCGTCCATCGCCCGGTGAGCCTGCAAAACGAGCTCCACAAGTTGCGTGTCGTCGATGACCGGGGGCAGCAACAATGGTTCGATATCACCGTTGCGGTCAAACGTCCTGACGATACTGGCGATGACGTTCGGGGCAGCATAGAGATAACGCCACGCGCCGGTAGCCGTGCACGAATGCACTTCATTGGGGTGAATGACAAGCAGCTTCCCCGGTCCGGTAAAGTATCGCTGGCCACGATAGAAAAACGTCCCTGTCCCGCCTTCGGAAACACCCAGTTTGTATTCAGGGTGTGAGTGATTCGGCCAAGTGTGTTCGACCGACTCCCATTGATGCACCGTAATCCCGTCGTCGGCAGAACCACGAACTTTAAAATGCTTCACTTTTAGCCTGGAAGCCATATTGTCCTCGGTGGCGATTCGAACAACGTGAAAGGCAACGGAGAGTTTACGTCGCGGGATGAGTGCGAGCAAGCAGGACGAAGAGTGGCGTGTCGGGGGCTTCCGATTCTACACGGAAAACGCCACTAAACCGCTAACACCCGACATCGAGAGATAACACCACCTGCGACATTCTAACAGCGGTCTGAACCGCCTCTTTAAAGTTTCACTGCTGTCTCCGGGACGGAATTGGGACGGTCCAAAGCGGTTAAACGCTTGCATCGGTGTTCCGACCCATGCGCGAAGTTGCACCGCCCATTCCCCTCGTTAGTACTGCAAACAGAATACGTAAGTACGGCCGTAACTTGTTTGCACAGCAGCGGCTGCTTTGTTTGCAGCTCAAGGACACCTCGGTGAAAAAGTTCTAACGGTGTCCTGTCGCCCCGACTAGAAATCAAACCAGCTCGTCGCATCGATTTGCGGCGAGCTGGTTTTCGCTGGTGGGCTGTAACTTACGCAAATTTGGAAGCCCAACTTGTCCGTTCAAACACCGCCTTCATTTCGAGCGGAGCGTATGGGAAGTTTCTCGAACCTGGTTGTCAGATAGCGAGTTGCGAGGTTCAAATCCAGTCGGCCACCGTCACGGTTCGCTGCAACGGATCTTCTGCACCAAAAACATTAGTTGCAGAGGGAAAACGACTCGTCGAGCAATCGTTGGAGTCGCGGAGTTTCGGTTTCGACACACTGCAAGCGGCAATCTCAGTCGTGCATGCGGATACGCCGACGGGGGCCAAAACGAACTGGAACCAACTTGTCGCCCTGTATTCGGTTTTCCTTCAAATTGATCCATCACCCGTGGTCGATTTGAATTGGGCGGTCGCTGTGGCAATGGAAGACGGTCCCGACGCCAGCATTGCGATCATCGACGCGTGTTTTGGGCGGGGCGAATCGGTCGGAAACCATCTCGCGCACTCCGCGCGCGGAGAACTTCTTCGGCGAGCTGGCCAGACGCTGACTCTCTATGTCGATGATGTGGATGCGTTTGCCGAACAGGCCTTCGCCGCCGGGATGACCGTCAAGAAGGAGTTGGCCGACCAGTTCTACGGCGACCGAATGGTCACGCTGAACGATCCCTACGGCTACGACTGGTGACTCGGGACTCATATCAAAGATGTGAGCGAAGAAGAGATCGAGCGGCGGATGAATGAAATGCACTGATGACTGCAGGAAATTGCCGAGGCTGCGATCGATTTGAGAGTCGTTTATTGACAACGCATTTCCAGCGGACGAAGAGTAACAGTTCGCACACAAGAACGCGAGGCAAGCCGATGAGTCGACCTTAGATCTTGTCCCCTTCACGGCGGCCGCCGCCCTGGTTGCTAGGGCGGCTGACGATGTTATTCAGGAAGCTTTCGCCGCTGACGAGTTTGCCCGCAAGAATGTCCGCTTCGGTAATCTTTGACAAAAAGATTGTGTGCTGGCCGATCACGCCACGTCCCTGGTCGTAGACGATGTAGATGGCCCCGTCTTTGCCGAGCGTTGCCGACGGATAACTGACTTGACCTTCGTCACACAAAAGCATTCGATGTGGGAAGGTCTTGCCGTCGTCGTCACTTAAGTAGGCCGTCATGCGAGTACGCGCCGTTTTGTGTTTTTCGAGTTCGCATTCCTTCCCGTTTCCGTCGGTATAGTAGTAGGTTCTCTTGCCACTTTTCTCTTTCATCTGTACGTCATTGGCGACTAACAGAACTCTTCCGGAAGGGAGTGTTTTGAGAATGCATTTCGTGTTGATCGAGAACTGCATCGGGTGGTAACCACCGAGCTTCCAGGTCCTGCCGCCGTCGAAGGACTCGGCAAATTTCTGTCCTTTCTTGGCGCGGTACAGTGTGAAGAGGCTGCCGTCTTTACGGATGATGGGCATTTGCTCGGCAAACACCGCGTCGTTGTCGACGGGCAATTCGGAAACAAAAATCGATTTGCCGTCGACACCTTCTTTCAGGAAGCGAATTCGCACTTTGTCAGGGACACCGACGAGTTTGAAGTCGTCCATCGAACGCATGATGGTGCCGTCAGGGAAAATGAGCGGCTTCATGACAGAGATGTTTTTGTTTCCAAGCAGGCGTGGCGCGGTCCAAGCGGTGTGCTCGTTTTCCGCGTCGAGCATGGTGAATTCCCACGCGGAGGAGGCGAAGTCGTCTTTGCCCTTGAAATCGATGTTCCTCAGGCCGATGAAGCGGATGTTGCCGTTGGGATCTTTCCACAACATCGGGTCAGATGCTCCCCCGCCAAGAAGTTCGCTTGGGTCGAAGACAAACACTTCTTTCCAGCTTGCGCCATCGTCTGCGGAAGTCGAAATCACCGAAAATTGATCTTTGTGAAACGGCGCTCGTTCAGCCTGAACATTAGATCCGAACCAGGTTGCCCAAAGCCTGCCGCCCTCGGAGATTTCGACCTGCGGACAGCCTTGAAAGATCCTCAGATTGATACGGTGCTTGTGGTAGGGTGCCTGTCCTTCGTAGTTGACCTTGATTAAAGACGGTGGCGTCTTCCCGCTTATTCCGTACGGAAAGTTTTGCGACACGTCTTCAGGGGACGGCATTGTCGTGTCGCCCAACACCGATTCAGGGTCCACGGTTTGGGCATAGAGAGCCCCGGCGAAATCAGGCAGCAGGCTGACGATGAGTCCGCAGACAATCACCGATGCCGTCGCCTGGCGAAAAAACTGGACTTGGTTCGGCATAACAATTCATTTCCGGTGGAGGAACTTGTTCTTCGATTCAGGAATCTCAGCGTCGCAATATAACACCGGCCAGCCTCGGGGTGGCAAATCGGTTTCTATCAGATCGACACCTCGATCCAGCAGTTCCCGGTACTTCGACGCCAATTCGACATCCGGCTCTACCGCCAATTCGCCGGTCAAGATTTCTAGATGTGCCGGCAATCGTTGATACAACATCGCTGATGTAACAACCGAAACAACTCCCGATCTTTCGTCTAGCATGCTTGGGGACTATCGTGCTTGGGGACAGTATCATGCTTGGGGACAGAGCCACGCTTGGGGACCACGCTTGGGGACAGAGCCCAATGCTCGGAGCCCAATGCTCGGGGGGCATGCGTGGGGACAGGGCCCAATGCTCGGGGGTTGACTTCGGATTAGGTGGGGCGAACGATTGAACGTTGGCCAGTTACCCTGTTGCTGCTGCCGTTTTGCGAGGTGTGATCGTGGCTCGTCTGACACGCTCGGAAGTCTTTGATCCCGGTGAAATTGCGATCGCCCACATCTGTAGCCGGACCGTGCGGCGAG
>NZ_SJPT01000021.1 GCF_007860095.1 Novipirellula galeiformis
GCCTGTTTTGCACGGTTGCGGGTCGACCCGAGCGTGTCGATTCGATGCGTAGTCATCGGACGCACCGCCGCTACCATCTCCGGCGGCGGGCGCGTGAGCTGTTGACGAGTGCTTCGTAGCTAGCACGTAATATTTCTTTTGGGTTCGAGCGAGCAGGTGCCCACGTCGGTGGGTTGCGGCTGTATTTTGCCATTGCCATTGCCATTGCCATTGCCCATTGCCCATTGCCCATTGCCCATTGCCGGCCGCTTCGCGCGAGCGGTGAGGCGCTCATCGCTCCATCTTGGCGTCCGCAACCGTCTGAAGATGCGGATTCTCAGCGTCCAATCGACCGAGCTAGAGCCACGCACCCCGTCAAGATGCTCTGTCCCCTCTTAGTGGAAGGGACAGAGCATTTTCTTTGGGGGGGTGGCCCGTTGACGTAAGCGATCACTCCCACAAAAGGTGCTCTGTCCCTTTGCTTAGTCCCTTTGCTTAAATGTGATCAGTTGCCGTTGGGGAGACCGCCGGATGTCATCATTGCGGCTACCATTGATACACGCATCACGGCGGCATCAAACTCGGCTTGTGTTTTGGCTTCGATCAGCGGTTTGAGCGCGCTTTCGGAGAAGCCCAGCAGGAAACCGGCCATCGAATTCATCTGAACTTTTGTTGTCTTATCCTTTGCCATCTCTGGATTGGCATTCGCCTGACTCAAACCTTGAAGAATCTCCTCCTTCAAATTACCCGAATGCTGTGTAAGCCAGTCGCTCATTCCCACGGAAATCCAGCGACCTTGGTAACGCACCATCTCGGTGCGTTGCATCGTCCCATCTTTACTTGAAATGGTCAGCACGGCGTTGTTAGGATCGGTTTGGGTCACTTGGATATTCGAAAACAATTGCTCGGTCACCTGGGGCGGTGCCATGTCCAACAATTGCTTGACGTGACGACCGATTTTGGGGCCATAATCGTCGAAGTATTCCGTCAGCGAAACGGATTTAAGCTTTTCTAAATCCGTCGACATCAACGCAACCTGAGAAATGAAGCCAGCAATCGGGTCGTACGCCATGGTCAGCAACATCTTGCCTTGCGGCGAGGCGGCGGCCAACATTTGCGAGTTTAAGATGAATTGCTGCTGATCTTTCAACAGCTTGGAAACCATCGTTGCAATCTGCTTCATCGCGTCCATCATCGGTTGTGCGTCAGCGGTTGTCTCGGCAAACTGCTGGCGAAACTCAGGGCTGTCAAAAACTTCTCGAACTTCGGCAGGCAGCGCGTACCATAAGACTTCGGGGTGACCGTTTTTTATTTCCGCTTGGATAAAGTTCACCGTCTGTTGCAACGAGCCAGATTCAGGAAACGCGAATCGGGATTGAGCGGCCGGTGTGGCGGTCTCCGCAGCCATCGCTGGTTTTGACTCAGGCTTTGTCGCGTTTTTCTCAGACGCAATTTGCTGCTCGTACAACCGTTTCGCCTCAGCCCGGCTTTCCGTGCTCAGTCGACTGATTGGCACTTTGATGACCGAACCATCGGTTTTCTCTAAAACAACCGCTTTGCCTTCGACCGCGACGTACTTCGCCTCGATACGGAACTTGCCCGAAACGTCAGACCAAGTTTCTGCTCGCAGGCTCGGTAATGCCCCAGATCCGATCAGGAACCATGAAAGCAGCCAACAAGTTTCCATCAATCGCGAGCGAAACATCCGTAGTATTCCTGTGTTTTGAAAGTGAATTGCTTTTCGAGTATGTGGTAGCGAGCGTTTGATTGTAACGTATCATCTCATCTACGACTCTTATACTTTTGACGGGGCTCATATTATGGAATAACTGGAATCAAGGGCAGCACCACTTCACGCTGAAACCAAGCCAACGGAACCTCCTCGTTTAAAGTTCTACGTCGCAGTGAACTTACACAACAACGTCACCAATCCATCGGTGCATCGCAGTTGGATTTCGTAGGAGTCCATTCAATGTGTCGCGAATGATTTCGCCAAAATGGATCGTCATGATGATGGCCACGCTTGAATCGTCGTGGAACTCGGCCATCGGCGTCGGAGCGTGTTCAATAACAACCCAAAAGAACACGACGCGTCCCTTGAATTGGACGCCATGAGTTGGACGCCACGTTTCCACGCACGACTTTGTGAACGAGGGGGCCGTTCTGGTTCGAGAAGGGCGGACTTGGGGCGGACTTTTACCAATGGAATCCTCCATGGAGCACCGCTCACGGCGATCCTTGACTGCTCGCGTTAGGGCGGTTGGGGATGTTGGCGGATTCGATTTGCGTGATTACGATCACGTGTTCACGGCGTCGTCCTAGCTATGGTTTGACGCTTGGGCCGAGGCCGCAGAAGCACCATCATCACCGCAACGCTACACCACTAACGTTCTTGGAGTCCCCACATGAAGTTTCTTTCACGAACCGTTCGCCTGCTATTGTTTTGCTTTGTATCGACGGCCATTCCGCAAGTGGGGGTCTGTGAGGATGCTCCGTCGCAGGATGATGGTAAATTGCGGATCATCGTCTTCGGCGCCCATCCGGATGATGCGGAATACCGTGCTGGTGGCTGTGGCATCAAGTGGGCCAGCTTGGGACACCACGTCAAGTTAGTTTCCGTCACCAATGGCGACATCGGCCACTGGGGGATGTCCGGTGGAGCGCTCGCCAAACGGCGAACGGCTGAAGTTCAGGCGGCCGCCAAGATCATGGGCACCACGGCCGAGGTGCTGGACATTCACGATGGCGAACTGATGCCAACGTTGGAGAACCGCAAAAAAATTGTCCGTTTGATCCGCCAGTGGAACGCCGATATCGTGATCGCTCATCGCCCTTGGGACTATCACCCCGACCATCGTTACGTGGGGGTACTCGTCCAGGATGCGTCATTTATGGTGACGGTTCCCTTCTTTTGTCCCGATGTTCCGCCGCTGAAGAAGAATCCCGTTTTCTTGTACGCCAGTGATCGATTCAAGAAGCCGTACCCGTTCCAAGCCGACATTGCCGTCTCCATCGACGATGTGTTTGAAACAAAAGTCAAAGCGATCGCCGAGCTTGAATCCCAGGTGTTTGACGGCGGCGCCTTGAGCAATGCGGAGCAAGCAGCCAAAGCACCGCCCGCTCGCTTGCCCGAGCAGCGATTGGAGAAAATCCGAGAGGTTTGGGATAACCGCGCTGGCGGGGAAGCAAGGAACTATCGTCAATCGCTATTGAAATGGTACGGTCCCGAACGGGGCCAAGAAATCAAGTACGCCGAAGCATTTGAAATCTGCGAATACGGCACCCAACCCTCCAACGAAGAAATTCGCCGACTGTTTCCGTTTTTCGACGAACAAGAACCCGTCGAAGCAAACGCTCAACGATAGACCGCAAACCTGGGTTCCGCCCGGCTCTCTCCGACACGCCACGATCTGGCAGCAGGATTTCGTGGAATCGAGAGCCACGCTGGGCTGATTGCACTTGGGGGGGCTGGGGCACTTGGGCGAACGGTATCTTGGTCGGCTGTCCACCGGCTGGTGCCGTCCAGCCATCCTAGCCCCTTCGTGTTCCTTGTTCTTTTTCTCTCAACCGCTCCTCGAATTGCTGAGGCCGCATCGCGGTTGGGTGCAGATGCAAAATTTAACGAGGCGTATTTCCAGCACTTAGCCCTGGGGGGCAGGCCACGGCGACAACGTCAAGGCTGCACCGACCCACTTGCCATGCCAACTGGAAGCGGGTCGCTGAGCTCGGCGTGATTCGCAAAACTACTTGATTGCGATGGTCGCTAACAAATCGCCTGCTTCGACTTGAGTTCCCGCTGGCGTCTGGATACTCACGACCGTTCCGCTTGCCGGAGCATTGATGGTGGTTTCCATTTTCATCGCTTCAAGCACCATCAATTTCTGGCCCTCTTTGACTTTGTCGCCTTCGGCGGCGGCAACGGTGATCACCATGCCTGGCATACTGGCGGCGACTTGGCCGGGGTCGTTTGCGTCGGCTTTGACCGCCGCTTTCACTTTGGGTTCCAGTGACTTGTCGAGCACCGACACTTCGCGTGGTTGTCCATTGAGTTCAAAGAAGACCGTGCGTGTCCCGTCGGGATGCGGTACCCCGACCGCCAGGAAGCGGACGATCAAGCGTTTGCCGGGTTCGATATCGACCGCGATCTCTTCGCCGGGCTCTTGTCCGTAGAAGAAGTTCGGTGTTGGAATCGGAGCCACGTCGCCGTAGAGATTGCGGTGTTTGGCAAAGTCTTCGAACACTTTCGGATAAAGCAAATGGGTCACCGCCGCGCGATCGCTTTCGGCGTCACCGGTTAGTTTCGCGACTTCGGCTCGGGCGGCTGCGACATCGGCAGCGGGCATCGAATCGCCGGGCCGGTTGAGCACCGGTTGTTGATCCCCCAAGACGATCTTGATGACTTCGTCGGGGAAACCGCCTAGCGGTTGTCCCATCCGGCCGCCGATCAAATCAATCACGCTGGCGGGATAGGCGAGCGATTTGTCGGCCGTCAAAACATCCTCGGCCGACATTTCGTTGGCGACCAGGAATAACGCCATGTCGCCGACCGCTTTGCTCGTCGGAGTGACTTTGACGATATCGCCAAACAAGCGATTCACGCCTGCGTAAGCTTTGCAAACGTCGGACCAGCGATCTGCAAGTCCGAGGGCACGCGCTTGTTGATAGAGATTGGTGTATTGGCCACCGGGCATCTCGTGTTCATAAAGGTCGCCGGTGGCGGGCAACACACTGCTTTCGAATGGCACGTAAAACTCGCGAGCGGCTTGCCAATAGGTTGCCAATTGGGTCAACGATTCCGTCGACAGCGACGATTCACGATCGGTATCACGCAGCGCCTCGACCAAGGTGTTCAGGTTGACTTGGCTAGTCCCGCCGGACAGCGGCGCGAGCGCGGCGTCGGCGATTTGCAACCCTTCGCCCGCAGCGGCCAGGATCGTTGCAGCTTGAATTCCCGCCGTGTCGTGGGTGTGGAAGTGAATCGGGATGCCAATTTCACTTCGCAGGGCGCGAATCAGCTCGACCGCGGCTCCGGGTTTGCAGAGCCCCGCCATGTCCTTGATCGCCAATAGGTGAGCGCCTCGTTTCTCCAGCGACTTGGCCAGTTCGACGTAGTATTTGAGGTCGTACTTGGTCCGTCGAGGGTTTTGCAGATCACCGGTGTAACAGATCGAAGCTTCACAAATACCCCCTTCGGCGAGCACGGCATCGATGGCGACGTTCATGTTTTCGAGCCAGTTCAGGGCATCGAAAACTCGGAACACGTCCATCCCCGCTTGGACCGCTTCGCGAACAAACAATCGCACAACGTTATCGGGGTAGTTCGTATAGCCGACCGCGTTGCTCGCACGCAGCAACATTTGGGTCAGGATGTTGGGGACTTGTTCGCGGAGATCGGCGAGTCGTTGCCAGGGGGATTCCCGCAAGAATCGCATGCTGGTGTCAAACGTTGCACCGCCCCACATCTCAAGCGAGAAAAGTTGAGGAGCGAGCTGCGCGTAGGCCGGAGCGATCTGCAGCATGTCATAGGTACGCACGCGAGTCGCCAGCAGCGATTGGTGTGCGTCGCGCATCGTGGTATCGGTGAACAGCAACCCTTTTTGATTCTGCACCCATTTAACCAATCCTTCCGCCCCTTCGCGTCGGAAGACGTCCTTGGTGCCTTCGGGCAGTTTTCCGCCGGGCAGCTCGCTTCGCTTTTTCAGTGGAGGAAGCGGCGCTGGCAAGCGGCGTGTCGCGACGGGACGGCCGACGACCAAGGGGTTGCCGTTGACGATCGTTTCGCCGAGGAACGCCAGTAATTTACTGGCGCGATCGCGACGGCGTGGCAATTCAAACAGCGACGGGGTTTGGTCAATCAACCGCGTCGTGGCCTCGCCGGCAAGGAACGTAGGGTGATTGATCATTTTGATCAAAAACGGAATGTTCGTCTTCACGCCACGAATGCGAAATTCATGCAAACAACGGTCCATGCGTGACGCCGCCGAGGCCAGCGAGGGAGCTCGCGTGGTCACTTTCACGAGCATCGAATCGTAGAACGGGTTGACCACCGCACCACTAAAAGCGCTGCCGGCGTCGAGTCGAATGCCGAGTCCGGCCGCCGAGCGGTAATGGCTGATGCGGCCGTAGTCAGGTCGGAATTGGTTGCTCGGGTCTTCGGTCGTGACGCGGCACTGCATCGCAAAACCGCTGGTACGAATGTCGTCTTGAGTACCGAGCGCGACGACTTCGCTATCGAGTGCATGCCCTTGGGCGACCAAAATCTGGGTGCGAACAATATCGATGCCGGTGACCTCTTCGGTCACGGTGTGTTCGACTTGGATGCGTGGATTGACTTCGATGAAGTAGAATTGCTCGGCATCGACGTCGTACAGGAATTCGACGGTGCCGGCATTTTCATACCCGCTGTGTTCGTCTCCAACGGCGCGGCCGATTTTGATCGCTGCATCGCAGAGGGCGTTGCGGACGTCGGGGGCGAGGTTGGGCGCGGGAGCGATTTCGACTACTTTTTGGTGGCGACGCTGAACGCTGCAGTCCCGCTCCCAGAGGTGGACGAGATTGTTGTGTCGGTCACCGATCAATTGGACTTCGATGTGACGGGCTCGTTGGACGAAGCGTTCGACGAACACCTCGTCGCTGCCGAAGGCTGTTTTCGCTTCGCGTTGGGCAGCTTCGAGCGCGGCGGGCAATTCGTCCGCAGTGTTGACGACGCGCATGCCGCGGCCACCGCCCCCCTTGGACGCTTTTAGAATCACTGGATAGCCCATCGATTCGGCAATCTCGCGTGCCTCGTCGACGCCGGACAGGGCTTCGTTTTTGCCACCCAAGATGGGGACGTTGGCGGCTTCCGCGATCTTTCGTGCGGCCGTCTTGTCGCCGAGTTGTTCGAGCGAGTTAACGCTCGGACCGACAAACAGTATGCCTGCATTCTCGAGCGCGCGAGCAAACTCTGGATTTTCGGACAAGAATCCGTAGCCAGGATGGACGGCGTCGACGTCATGCTTTTTGCATAATTCGACAATCGCTTCGATGTTCAAATAGGAGCGGATCGGTTCGCCCGGTTCGCCAATTTGATAGGCCTCGTCCGCCTTGAAGCGGTGCAGGGCGTAGCGATCTTCGTGAGAGTAGATGGCAACCGTCCGGATCCCCAGTTCTGTTGCACTGCGGAAGACACGGGTGGCAATTTCGCTGCGATTCGCGACAAGAAGTTTTCGGACAGGTCGAATCGTCATGATCAGGTCGGCAATCCAAAGAGAGGTCGTCGGGAGGATTGTCGTCGTCGAACGGGCGTAAGCCTCGCGGTTCACCGCACTCGACCCAGACTTGGGCGGCTGCGGTGAAATTCGATTCGGACACCTATGTTTGAGGGGTTAGGGACGGGGCAATTCGGCGGGAGTTTTTCGGCACGATCTTTTCGCCCCACTGCAATCTAGCGAAACTGGCACTTCGGGTCATGTGGGGTGCCGATGCCGTGTCCCCCAATCGCTCTCAAAGGACTACAATTTGAGGCAGCACAAATCGCTTGAATCGGCTAAGGTGAATGGTTGATTCAGGCATGAAACCGGCATTGATGCCGGCATTAAAATTGTTGATCCCCAAGACAGTATGGTCCGAAAGAGCATGGCAAGCGTTGATTCGACCCCTCCTGATACTGACGAACCGGCACGTGGTAGCTCGTCGGATCCGAATCCAGCTAACGGTATATTGGGCGCCGACGCGTCCACGGGTCAGGAGAACGGTGACAAGCTGGCTCAACCGAAAAAACGGGGGGTTCCCGAAGGGTTGTGGGTGAAATGCCCTGGTTGTGGTGCTTCGGTTTACAAAAAAGAGATCGCCCAGCGGCTCAACGTGTGTCCGAAATGCGACTATCACTTTTACGTCTCCGCCCACGAACGAATCGCACAAGTCTTGGACGAAGGCACGTTCGAGTCGATGAACGAGCATCTACGCCCTACCGATCCGTTGGAGTTTGCCGATCGACGCAAATATTCGGATCGTTTGACGACCGAGCAGAAACGCACCGGGTTGACCGACGCCGTTTTGACGGGAACCGGAATGATCCGTGCCCGTCGCGTCGCGTTCGCAGTCACCGACAGCGCGTTCATCATGGGAAGCATGGGGTCGGTGGTTGGCGAGCGATTGGCTCGCTTGATCGAATTTGCCACCGAACAGAATCTGCCGCTGATCATCATCAGTGCGAGTGGCGGGGGAGCTCGGATGCACGAAGGGATCCTGTCGCTGATGCAAATGGCCAAAGTGACTGCGGCGCTTGCCCGTTACGATGCGGCCGGCGGATTGTTTGTCAGCGTGCTGACCAACCCTACGATGGGGGGCGTGGCGGCCAGTTTTGCTTCGCTGGGGGATCTTGTTTTTGCGGAGCCCAAGGCATTGATCGGATTCGCGGGCCCGCGAACGATAAAAGCGACGATCGGAATTGAGTTACCCGAAGGGTTCCAGACCAGCGAATTTTTGCTGGAGCACGGTTATATCGACCGGATTGTGCCGCGAAAAAAACTGAAGACCGAGATTGCGCGCGCGATCGACTATTGTGGAAAGTAGAGTTCAATCAGGGTGGCGGGACTGACCGCCGCTCCTTGATCTCGGAATGCCGTTTCTTTTCTCCTGTTCTTGATGCTCGCGTGACCTATGGGCCTGTTCGATTCGTTAATGGCCAAATTCGGTTCGTCACAGGCGAAAGCCAATGCGCGAATTAACGTGGAGTTGCGGTTCGATCGGATGCGGACCAGCGCTACCGGGACGATGAGTAATTTCTTCGTCGCGATCGACCGTGAAAACAAACGCACCGTTGGCGTCAAATTGCTTGATGTCGAGAAAATGGAGCAGTTTGAGGCGCGGTTCAAAGGGCTAAAGAAGCCGAGTGAAGGCGAAATCGCCTTGGGGATGAAGCACCCGAATGTTGTCGAGACTTACGAAGCGGGGCTGACCACCAAAGGGCAACCGATCCTGGTGATGGAGTATATCGAGGGACCGAGCCTGCAGCACGTCATCGTGAACCGTCAAGAAACGGAGTTAAAAGGGAAGCGGATGGCGTTAATCCGTCAGATGGCCGAAGCGATTCGCTACGTTCATTCGCGTGATTTCATTCATCGCGACATCTGCCCTCGCAATTTCATCTGCTTTCCCGACTTCAGCGGTCTCAAGCTGATCGATTTCGGATTGACGGTGCCCGCGACGCGTCACTTCATGGCTCCTGGTAATCGAACCGGCACGCCACTTTACATGTCACCCGAGATCGTTCGGCGTCGACCGACCGATCGTCGCGTGGACATTTTCTCCTTCGGTATCACCTGTTACAGCTTGTGCTGCTTTGAGCACCCTTGGCAAGGGGATGTGGTCAATGGCAAAGCGGCACTGCATCATGACACCTCGCCTCCGAAGGACCTGATCACGCGTTGCCCGGGGATCGAACCTCGGCTGGCGCGGGCGATTATGGGAGCGCTGCATCCGAACGTCGAGCAGCGCATCGCGAGCATGGATCAGTTCCTACAGGCAGTGAAATCGCTCGAAGGACTGGATTATTAGCCCCTCAGGTTAGGAAATCTCATCGGAATCGTCTGCCCGATGTCCGCGAAAAACGTCACAATCCGATCCTGCTGGTAAACCAGGTAGGGTTTAACCGTTTTAAGTACGTTTTCGTTGACACTCTATTTATGGGCTAACTATACTTCATTGATCGCGTGGAGTGAATCATCTCCTCTCGGACATCGGAGCGTGCCAGCGTTGCTGAATTTGCGTCTGACGCAATTCGCTCGCCCAGTGGCGTAGCTGGATCTCTTGATTAGTCGGGGATCTCTTGTCGGTCGGAACGTATACGGAATTTTCGCAATGACCCTACTCGGGAAGTCGTTCTCAGTCATCATCCTCATCCTCAGCTTGACCTTTATGGTTCTGGCTTTGGCCGTCAACGCATCTCACCGCAATTGGCGGGACGTGGTGACCGGAGCTGGAGGACTGAAAGAACAAATTGAAAACTATGAATCAACGAACGAGCAGCTTCGCGACACGCAGCAACGCGTCGAAGCCTCGTTAGCTCGTGAACAAGCCGCGCGTCGAACGGCCCTTGCCGCATTGACGACCCAGTTGGATCAATTGAAAGACCAGCTGCAAAAACGCGAAGAGAGCTACCAACAAAAGGAAGCTCAGAACACGGTGTTTGCTCAGACCGACCGCAGCCGCGCACTGCAACTCGAAGAGTTGACTGCCGAAGCGAATCGATTGCGGCAACAAATTCGCAAAGAACAAGAAGATCGCGATACGTTGTTCACGCAAACGTTGAAGTTGACCGATCAAATGAACAAATTACGCGGGGTGGTCCAAATCCAATCGGAGCGTAATGAGCAATTGATGGCCCAGGTCACACGCTACAAAGAAGTGGTCGATTCCAAGGGGATCGATATCCACGAGCCGCTCGATGGATCTCCGCCGGATCGTAACGGAACCGTGCTCGTGATCAATCGACCCAAAAAGCTAGTCGAACTCTCGATCGGATACGATGACGGATTGCGATCGGGACACCAGCTCGAAGTCAGCCGAAATGGTCGTTACGTGGGCAAAGTTCGCGTCTTGAAAATTGAACCGGAGCGAGCCGTGGCGGAAATCCTAGCTGACTTCACTAACGGGATTATCCAGGAGGGCGACCGTGTCGACACTACCCTCGAGTGAGAAATCACGTAAACAACCCCCCAGCATCTACACGGTCATTCTGGTCTTGGCGATGTTGTTCATGCTCGTTGCGGTAATCGCAATGGTCGTCGAACTTGGCCGTTGGGCTCCCGATTACTATCGCACTAACACCGCCCGACCGGGCGCCATGCTGGTGCCCGCGAGCCCCACATCGATGTTGGCCTAGTTCCCAGACGGGCTAAATCACGGATCTTTTAAATCCCCGTTCGCCTCAGTGGCGGAGCGGGGATTTTTCGTTTGTCGATGTCATTTGTCTGGGCATCGATCTGGGCCGGACGTCAGGGCAGAAGATCATCCGATGCTGGCAAAAAGCTGTGGCAGCGTCCGGCGGCTTCCGCGTCCGCTACGCAACCGATGCTCCCGAGGGATCGTCGATTATCGTCGATTTTGGTGTCTTGGTCGGGGGGCGTGGCTTGGTTGGCGGGAATGGCATTGTTGGCCGCTACGAATCCGCGTCTGGGCGACTTGTGGACGGTTGATTTTGTTGCCAACATATTCCTTGCACTGACGCATTCTGCGTTCGTCGCTTGGCGAGAGCGATCGTCTCTCACCGAGAAGCAGTCCACCCTTATTGTTTGTCAAAGCAATACCACTCCCATGAAAGTCTCTGCTCCCAAGGTCGAGCGCATCTCGACGATTGATTCTCACACTTGCGGCGAACCGACTCGAACGATCGTTTCGGGAGGCCCGGTGCTTGGCTCCGGGACCTTGCTTCAGCGCCAACATCGATTTGCCAAAGATTTTGACCACTACCGCAGCGCGGTGATCAATGAGCCCCGTGGAAACGACGTCCTGGTCGGTGCATTGCTGTGCAAACCTTCGAGTCCGGAATGCGCGGCGGGCGTCATTTTCTTTAACAATCTCGGCTATCTCGGCATGTGTGGCCGCGGCGTGATTGGGGTTGCGGTCACCCTCGCTTATTTAGGTCGCATCGGTTCCGGTTACCATCAACTTGAAACGCCGGTGGGAGTGGTTGGCTTTGAGCTCGATGAGGATCTGCATCGCGTCACGTTTGAGAGCGTGGCGAGTTATCGCTATCGCGCCAATGTCGCGATCGATGTCCCCGGCTTTGGCGAAGTGGTCGGAGATATCGCTTGGGGGGGCAATTGGTTCTTTCTCGTCCGCAGCGATGCGTCTAAAATTCGCCCCCAGCATCTGGACGACTTGTTGACGTTCAGCAAAGCGATTCGCAAGGCGCTCGAAGACCAACAAATCCACGGTTATGGTGGCCAGAGGGTCGATCATGTGCAGCTGCACTGCGATTCGGGGGCCGGAGGCGGGCGTAATTTTGTGCTCGGTCCAGGGGGCCAATGGGACCGTTCTCCCTGCAGCACTGGCACGAATGCGAAGGTCGCCTGCCTAGCGGCCGAAGGCAAACTGGACCCCGGAAAACGTTGGCATCAAGAGAGTATCATTGGAACGCGTTTCGAATCTCGTTATCGTGTTCCCGGCCTTGAGGAAGTGAAGCAGCTTGGCCTTCTAGGTATCGCCCCGAGTCAATCGCTTGGCGATACCGTTGCGGCCACCTCAGCCGTTATCATCCCTAGTATTGCGGGCGAAGCGTCGGTGACCGCTGAGAGTCAGTTGATGTTGGACCCCGATGATGCGTTTCGTTACGGAATCCCGGTATGAGTTTCTCCACGCACCTTCCCTCACGTCGTGGTGATTCACGACACGTTGCCATTGTTGGCGGCGGGATTGTCGGTATCGCCTGTGCCCATTATCTAAACTTGCAAGGCCATCGGGTCACGGTGATTGATAAAGGCCGCGTCGGCGGCGGATGTTCGCATGGCAATTGTGGCTACGTTAGCCCCAGCCATGCGTTGCCTCTTGCTGAACCGGGGGCGATTTTTTCGACGATCAAAGCGATGCTGAAACCCAATCCGCCGCTGCGCATTCGCCCCGGATTGAACGTTCCTCTTTGGAAATGGTTATGGAACTTTTCACGTCGTTGCAATCGGTCGGATTGGGTGCAGTCGGGGCACGCGATTCATCCGCTGTTGACGGCATCGATGCAACTCTACAGCGAACTGATTCCTAGCTACGAGCTCGATTGCGAATGGACTAAACAGGGACTGTTGTTTGTCTACAAAGATGCCAAAGCCCTGCAGGCGTACGCCCCGATCGACGCCCTGCTGAGACGTGATTTCGATGAACCCGCCCGGCTGATGTCGGCGCGCGAGCTATTAGAATTTGAACCGGCGCTCAGTGACGATGTTGCCGGCGCTTGGTATTTCGAACACGACGCTCACTTGCGTCCCGCACGCCTGGTCGCCTCTTGGCGAGACTCCTTGCTCGCTCGCGGTGTCGTGTTCATTGAGAATCAAACGCTTGAATCGGTTACCGAGTCGGCTGGCGAAGCGCAAAGCTTGAAGCTCTCCTCACAGTGCATTGAGGCGGATCAGTTTGTCATTGCGACCGGAGCATGGACGCCGCAGTTGGAAAAGGTGCTTCGTTTTCGCGTGCCGATCCAGCCGGGCAAAGGCTATTCGATGACGATGCCACGGCCAGCGGTGTGTCCTCAAACGCCGATGATTTTGCCCGAGCGCAAGGTCGCCGTGACCCCTTGGGAAACCGAACTTCGCCTCGGTTCCATGATGGAGTTCATTGGCTACGACTCGGATATTTCCAAGAAACGCCTGCGATTGCTCACCCGAGCAGCGGCGGATTATCTGAAGTCCGAATTGCCCGATTCAATATCGGAGACGTGGTGCGGTTGGCGACCGATGACCTACGATAGTACCCCCATCATTGGCCGCTGCCCCAGTTTCTCAAACGTCTACCTCGCCTGTGGACACAATATGCTTGGGTTGAGCATGGCACCGGCGACAGGGCGAATGATCAGCGAGCTTATCGCGGGTGAGCCGACAAGTCTTGCGGCGGAGCCTTATCAAGTGGAGCGTTTCACGGCTTGATCTTCAAGCTAACCCCGGAGTCAGGATCGCGCAGCACTCACGCAATGGTGTTTGCTCGAGCGTCAGCGGTTTTATGCCGTTACCAGTTTCGCTTCGTCGCCGTTCAGCGGCGGGGCTTCACTGTCGAAGCTATTTTTTGGCGGGATCGTCTTCTGATCGCACGAACCAGAACCATAACAAGCCCATGCTGATCAGAATCAGCGCCAATGAAAAGACCGAAATAAGCAGCGCGATCATAGGGTGCTATGTCCAACGTAAATGGGGCAAGATGACGTAAGCATGATTCCTGTTGAAACCTCCGTTGGGGTGGAACTAAAACAACAAGCCAGCTATTTCGCTGGTGAGGGATCGTTCCACCTCAGTATCGCGAATTTTCCCATCGATATGAATGGGGGTGGAAAAATGCCCAATATGCTCCGTGGGTTGTATTGATTCACCTTGCCCCGATGTCTGGCGGCTCAGTTCATTGATCACCAGAAGCGCGTCGAATGCGGTTAGCAAGTAATCGCCGTTGACATCGTAAAACACCCCTCCGTCGGGCTGTTCTTTTTCTGGATCCAGGATAGTGGATCCCACACGAAATTGCAGTTCATTGATAATTGCGAGCGCATCCGAGGCGGTTACCCTTTGGTTGCCATCGACGTCGAACGGGATCACCGGATTTTGAAAGAAGGGAGCTTCGTCATCCACCAGATCAATGCTCGCCGAATCCGAAACGTAGCCCGTCGCCGAAAACGAATAGCTAAGTGAAAGTGTGGGTTCGGGATCATTGTCCTGAATCGGCATCAAGTCGATCAGTGCAGTGGTTTGGTTGGCCGCAATGGTGAGGTCACCGTCGAAGCCTAGTTCGCGGGCATCTCCTCCGGAGACACGCACCGACAGCGGCTCGGCTGTGTCGGAATTGCTGCGTGTGAGTCGCAACTGAACTGCGCGAGGTGTTCCTTCGTTGACACTCGCTGCCGTGAAGCGAGCCTCGAGGGTTTCGTGATCCTTGACGATCAAGTCCACGGCGGCGGGATCGACACCACCGCCGGTTGCGGACAATTCGATCGACTGTGTCCCATCGAGCAGCGCGTCGTCGACCGCTGCGACAATGACGTTGACGGAAGTGGCACCCGCAGGAATGGTGGCGGTGTCCGGAACGGTTGCTTCGCTGGTGTCACTCGAAGTCAATTGGACGGTCAACGGACGATTGGACACGGGGCCCGAGCGAGTGATGGTCAGCTTCGCCGCCTCGCTACCCTCGTTCTCGACGATTGATGTTTTGTCTAAAGCTAGCGTTAGCGTCGGAGGCGACGTCACCGTGACGGTGAATGATTCCTCTGTAACCCCTCCATCGCGATCGTCCACGCGAAGGGTGACGATGAAGTTGCCCGCGTTCTCAAACGTATGGAGGCCGTCGAACGATGCAAGGGTAGGACGAGACGCATTTCCGACTTGGTCAATCGTTGCCACTCCTGAATCAAGCCCGCTTCCATCTCCCCAGTTGATTGAAAAATCAAACGCTTCGTCAGTCGCTTGGCCTGTGTTATTGACTCGAAAACCGGGATCCGAGATCGACCCGATGTTCGAGATCGAAAGCGGCGACTTTGCCACCACCGCTTGATTCGCTGCAACGGTTAGCGAAGGCTTCACATTTGTGACCGACGCGTTGGTCACGGGAACGACAAGCTCGCCAAATATGCTGCCCGTTAACACCATTTCAACTGGAAATATCCCATCGTCACCATACACGTGATTGGCACTGACCGTCACGGTTGAATCAACGACGGTCCAACCGATGTCATCCAACGCGGCGACGTCGAGCGGGGTAATCGTTTGTCGTTCATTATTGCTAAGTGTGGCTCGCATCAAGGTCAATTGCTGGTCAAGCGTCAGGATGGAATCAGCCCAGTGAGCGGATTGATTCAGCGGCGGATTGCCACTGCCAACGTAAGCCTCGTTTGCGGCTGGTCCATTAAATTCACTTGCCGAGGCGAACGTTGCCCAAGACTTGTTGATCCCTGCGTTGCCAAAGCCAAGTACATGGGTCAATTCATGCATCGCGACGGTGATAAAGTCGGTTTGCCCCGGCTGGATTCCGTCAATGTTTTTGTTGAAGAACCATTGCGTCGAGTTGTTGTCAAATGCGATCGATCCTCCCCAAGGTCCAAAGTCGGTTGCCGGAGACGCCGCCGCCCCGGTTTCACCTCGAAATTGTACGGCGTCACGGAAGGCGGTGATGTTGGCGAACTCTTGTGGCGTTAGCTGTCCCGGATTGGGAAACGCATATCCGCCGGGACCACCGCGACCACGTTCGAAGCCGGGCAGGTCGCGAGCGCCGGCAAAGATGACGATCTCATTGGCATTGACTTGCAAATTTTGGGCAACTCCATCGCGTGGTGTGCCGTCGCTGTTCAGCGTCGAGATCCCGGTGGTCGGATTGGTGAAGTTTGCGATCCACTCTAACTTTCCGGCGGCATTGGGGCGGATGGCATCGAGATCATCCGCCAACGAAGCCACGATTGTGTCGGCAGCCATTTGCAGCAGCACGCGTCGTGATTCGTTCACGCCCGAGAAAAAACCCGACGTATCGAGTGAATAATCGAAGCGGATTTTGACGTTCCCGCGGGTCGGTTGTGCGTCAATGGCTGCTGACGTTTGCGTGCCATCGCCCCAGCGAACTTGAGCGGAAACATTTCCTAACAGCCCCGTCGTATCCACGTGATGGACGATCTCAAACGGCTCCCCTTCGGAAACCAGCAATCGACGCACTTCGAGCGTCTCGTAGCGGATCGTACGCGACGCGGGGTTTGCCGGTTTCCGTTGTCGACGACCAGGACCGCTGGGAACAAGCGACGAAGCGATACGCGCCAACAATGCGAGGGCAGATGTATTGAGCATGAGCGTTTTTGAAGCGATAACCGAGGAGAGACAAGCAGCAGTCTTGATGATAGTATCGACCACAGGACGGTTAAAAAGCCACGCACGAATCAAGAAAGTTTGATTCCAACCCATTGTCCCGTTTTCGTGGGTGTGAAAACGGCGCGGTTCCGCCCCGCCCCCCCCACTTAATTTCAGTCGAGATTTGCGACTCCAATCCGCTCAATGGCAGCTTGCCGGAGAGAGCCATCGACAATCGCTCCACCCCCAAAAAAACACCGCTGTCGGCTCAATGAAAGGTCGTTAGGTTGATAGCATTTAATGTCAGCCGGCGTCGTTGCTCTGGCAATCATCGTTACTCCGGCAACATCCTTGCTCCGGCAACATCGTTACGCTGTGAACCTGCGTTCGGCAATCCGATTGCCCTCCCTCTTCCCCCTCGCCAAAGATCATGACAACGAACCCTAACTCCGCCTCAGGTGCCTCTCCCTCCTCAGACACGAATCAGGCTCGCGACCCTCACACGTTACGTTCGTCACGCTGGTTTGCCCCCGATGACATGCGTTCGTTCGGGCATCGTTCACGGTTGAAGGGGATGGGGTTTGACGACATTGATTACGAGGGGCGTCCCGTCGTTGCGATCCTCAATACGTGGAGTGATCTGAACACCTGTCACTCTCATTTTCGCAACCGCGCTGACGAAGTCCGTCGTGGCATTCTGCAATCCGGAGGCTTTCCCGTCGAAGTTCCCGTGATGTCGCTCGGCGAAATGATGATGAAACCAACGACGATGCTCTATCGCAATCTGTTAGCGATGGAAGTCGAAGAGGTGCTCCGCTGTCATCCGATCGATGCGGCGGTGTTGATGGGCGGTTGCGACAAAACCGTTCCTGCGATGTTAATGGGAGCGATTAGCGCCGACATTCCCTCGGTATTTCTACCGGCGGGTCCCATGCTAAAGGCGAGATGGAAAGAAGCCACGCTGGGCAGCGGAAGCGATGTGTGGAAGTACTGGGACGAGCGGTTGGCGGGGAACCTTTGTGATCGCGATTGGAATTGCATCGAAAATTGCATCGCGCCGTCGGCGGGAACTTGCATGACGATGGGCACCGCGAGCACGATGGCGTGTGTCGCCGAAGCGCTCGGGTTTACCTTGGGGGGCGCCGCGAACGTGCCCGCGGTGGTGGCCGAGCATTCGCGGTTGGCGGTTGCGACGGGCCGACAAGCGGTCGAGATGGCTTGGGAGAAACGAACGCCTTCAAGCTTCCTCACCGAGCGTTCCATCGTTAACGGTGTAATCACCTCGTTGGCGATCGGGGGTAGCACGAATGCGATCGTGCATTTGATTGCGATCGCGGGACGCCTCGGCATCGAGTTGACGTTGGAGCGATTCGACGAACTGTCCCGAATCACTCCGGTGCTGGGGAATCTTCGTCCGGCAGGCCAATACTTGATGGAAGATTTTTATCATGCCGGAGGCTTGCGGGCGTTATTAAAAGAGCTCGGCGAGCTTGTCGATACCTCGTGCCAAACGATCAGCGGGGTGAGCTTAGGGCAACAAATCGCCGAGGCCGAGGTGATTGATAACGACGTCATTCGATCCCGAGAAAATCCGTTGGCGGTCGTGGGGGGGACTTCGGTGTTGCGCGGCAATTTGGCTCCGAGTGGTTGTGTGATCAAGGCGCTTGCCGCCGAGCCGCGATTGCAACGTCACCGTGGTGTCGCGGTCGTTTTCGACAACTACGCCGAGATGAAAGCTCAGATCCACGATCCTGAGTTGGAGGTGACGGCCGATAGCGTGCTGATACTTCGTAGTGCCGGGCCTCTCGGTGCCCCAGGCTTTCCGGAGTGGGGCATGTTGCCGATTCCGCAAAAGCTGTTGCAAGAAGGGGTCCGTGATATGGTTCGAATCAGCGATGCGCGGATGAGTGGGACCAGCTACGGAACTTGCGTACTGCATATTGCACCTGAGAGTGCAGCAGGAGGCCCGTTGGCGTTGGTGCAGACCGGCGATGAAATCGAAATTGACATTCCGGGCCGGCGCATCCACTGGCACGTTTCCGATGCCGAAATTGCAAGGCGTGAGCAGCAGCAACCCGAACCGAAGCCGTTGGCCGATCGCGGCTATTTGCATCTCTACGCCAAGCATGTGATGCAAGCGGACAAGGGGTGCGATTTTGACTTTTTAGTGGGACGCACGCCGGGAGCTGAACCTGATATCTTTTAAAGAGATTCACTGCGGAGACTTGCCAGCGATTCCCCGGAAGCTCGCGACCTTCGATACTGAGATTTTCCTAGCGAGACGAGTCCATGACTGATGATGCCAACCCGTTGACTCGTTCGTCCAACGCCCCCAACCCTTACTCGTCCACATCCACGGCTGCCGCGACCGTCGGGGCGGGAGGGATTTGCTTACCGGCTGGGCAATCTCGCGGAATGGTCAGCCAGGTTCCGATTCTTGGCGTGCTGATGATCGTTCAAGCCGTGCTGGTCGGATTGATGGGATTGTTGGTGGCGGGCTATGCGGTATTCATGCCGATGATCTTTCGCCAGATGAGTGAAGAGGCAGCCAAGCAGGGCGGCAATCCAGTGCCGATGCCTGCGCAAATGGAGCTTGGGATGCAAATCGGACTCGCTGCGTTGGCGGTCAGCGTTTTCGCCATCGCGGCGCTCACTCTGTTTGCCGGAGTGCGTATGCTTAAATACCAGAGTCGAACGCTGAGTATCGTGACACTGTGCATCGGTATGTTGCTGTGCTTGACTTGTTATTGCGCCCCAACGCAAATTGCACTCGCGATCTATGGTTTGATTGTGCTTCTAAATGGACCGGTGGTCGACGCGTTTCGATTTGCCGAGCGGGGGCATTCGGCAAGGGAGATTCAACAGGCATTTTTGTCGTTGCCGTAGCCGCGAACCGGGGTGGCGAAATCGATTCAGTGCAGGGCTGAGGGGGGCGCTGCGCTACGCTTCATTCGCCTAACGATTCTCCCCCTTTCAAAACGTCCTTTCGCATGAACGCCGTACCCACAAACGATCGAGTTGAACATGTCACACGACCCCACTGAAGACGCTGCTGAAAAAAATGCGGGCGAACATCGCGTCGAGAACCCTTACGCTCAACATCATGCCGCGTTGCCCTCTAGCGACGACGGTGTCGCCACGGTTCGCCCCACCGGAATTACGGTCATCGCCGTCGTTTGTATCGTCGCAGGGATGCTTGGAGGATTGGGGGCCGTCGGCAGCCTCTCGCAAACGTTGTGGGGGGATCGAATTTCCAGCATGTTCACTCCGGCCGGCGAAGTGGGGGAGCTGCAACGGGAGATGCAGCAAGCGATGATGGCGGTGCTAGGGAAATACTTCATTGTCAATCTAGTGCTGGGAGGGATGGCGATTGTGTTGGCGGTCGCATTCATCGCCGCTGGCATCGGGTTGATCCAAGGCAAGCAGTGGAGCCGAACATGGGCTCGCCGAACCTTGCTATGGGCGATTGGGTTGGAGACTGTACGCGTTGCGGTCTACGCAATGACCCAATACGAATTGTTTCCCGTGACTCAAGAATACATGCAAAAAATGGCGGGAGGCCAAGGCAATGGCGTCGATGGTGAAACCATCGCATGGATTTCGAGCATTGGAGTCGTCATTGCGATGTTGTTTTATGTCGTCTGGTTTTTGCTGAAGTTGATTTTGATGATTTGGGCCCGAAAGTACTTGGCCAAGCCGCACCTTAATGGCTACTTTCAAACGCCATCCGTCACCTAGCACCAGCGCCTCGGGCGGTACCCGTTACGGTACGATGGTCGCGACGGGTGTTCGCTGCGACCGTCCGTTGCACGCAGCGGTGACACTCTTGTTGGACGAACGATATTCCGTCACACCTTTGGGGCGGAATGGGGCGTTTGTCGTCACACTTTTTCCTACTTACATTTTGGAACCCGCAGCAATGTCCGCATCCGCGATTCAACCTCCCCGCGTAGACCCGACGCCTATCTTTGAACACTTTCGTGGCAGTTACGGCTCGGAGCTGTTGACCGCTGCGGTAGCTCATTTCGATCTCTTCGGACGTCTTGCCGAGCGAGCGATGGCGTTCGATGAACTGGCCAACGAGCTCGGGCTTCAGTCGCGTCCCGCCAACGTATTGGTTACCGCGTTGCGCGCGATGGGGTTGCTTGAGGAGAACGAGGGGCTGCTCCGCCTCACTCCAATGGCGTCGGAGCATCTCGTGCCTGGAGCTCGTTTAGATTGTGGCGATTACCTGTCGCTTGCCGCGCAAGCCCCAGGCGTGCTTTCGATGGTCCAGCTTTTGAAGAGCAACAAACCGATCGGTTCGGACGGAGACGCGGGAACGGCATTCATTTACCGGGGTGGCGCAAAGTCCGCAATGGATGCTGAAGCTTCGGCGCGTCATTTCACGTTGGCGCTTGCCGGGCGAGCAAAAAATGTCGCTCCTGCGTTAGCGGATGCGTTACCGCTTTGCGGTCCCCAAACGCTCTTGGACTTAGGCGGCGGCACGGGGATCTATAGCTTCGCGTTACTTCAAAAGCATCCGCAACTTCGCGCGGTTGTATTTGATCGTCCCGACGTGCTGAAGGTCGCCCAGGAATTCGCGGAAACGTACGGCGTCTCGGATCGCGTCGAGCTGATCCCAGGTGATATGTTTAGCGATCCGTTGCCGGAAAACATGGATGCGGTTTTGTTGTCGAACATCTTGCACGACTGGGACGTTCCCGAGTGCAAGACCTTGATCGGACGCTGTGTTGACGCCTTGAAGCCTGCTGGTCGACTCTTTATTCATGACGTATTTCTGGACGATTCACTCGACGGTCCCCTGCCCATCGCACTTTACTCGGCAGCCTTATTCTCGTTGACCGAGGGCCGCGCCTACAGCGAAGCGGAGTACCGATCGTGGATGGAAGCGGCGGGGCTAAAGACGGAAGCGAAGGTGCCCACGTTGGTGCATTGTGGCGTCGTCGAAGGCATCGCATCGTAGAAAACACGTGGTAGAAACGTGCTCTTGAAGACGTGCTCTTGAAGGTGGGGCCGCAAACGTTGTGGTGTCATCGAGGACGTCACCCGTCGAGTTGCGAGTGGCAGAATTTGCAGCGAGTTTTCTGCCACCGCTGCGATGGTTGGCACCAGAAGAGCCCGAGTGTCCTCGGGCAAAAAAAAGACCGCGAGTGTTTACTCGCGGTCGAGATCGTTAGTCCGGCTCGTCAATCCGTTTCCGGTGACGGGAGCTGGGTTACCAACGAAGCCCGAAGCGTTCGCCGCCGGTGTCGGTATTGTTGCCACCCCGAAGCGGGCCTTGGTGTGTCGGCTTGATCGCCACTTCGCGTTGCGGCTCGTCCTCTTCGACTTCGGTCTTGGCTCCGGCATCTGCCGCCACAGGCTGGGCCGCCTTGATTGAAAGCGCGACCTTTTGAGAATCGCGGTCAAAGCTAAGGACCTTGACTTGCACTTCTTGGCCTTCGCTAACAAACGCATCGACCTTTGAAACGCGATGGCTGGCAAGCTCGCTGATATGAACCAAGCCTTCGACACCGGCGGTCAAGCGAACGAAGCAACCAAATGGCGCGGTTCGCGTGACGGTTCCGGTGTGGATGGTGCCGACGGCAAAAGTGCCTTCAGCGGTATCCCAAGGGTTTTCCAGTAGATCGCGATACGATAATCCGATTTTGCCCGTTTCCTTGTCGATTTTATCGATGGTGACCTTGACCATTTGGCCTTCCTGGATCACTTCACTTGGATGCTTGATCCGTTCCCAGCTCAGCTTGCTGACGTGGATCAAGCCTTCGAGTCCACCGAGATCGACAAACGCGCCGAAATCTTTGACGTTGCGGACGACCCCTTCCAGGGTGTCGCCCACTTCAATTTTCTCAAGTTGCTCACGACGTTTTTCTTCACGCTCTCGCTCCAAAACAGCGCGGCGGCTGAGCACGAGGTTGCCGCGACTCTCGTTCGATTCGGTCACGATGCAAACGAGTTTCTGATCGACGAATTCCGAAAGGTCTTCGACGCGGAATTCTGTGACTTGGCTGATGGGCATAAAGCCGCGCATGTTGCCGACTTTGCATTCCAGCCCACCGGTGTTGTGGCCGGTGACGACCGCTTCGACTACGGTGCCTTCGGCGATATCTTCCCAATCATTGACTTCCACTGCCGCTCCCGGCAGTGTCAGGACGTACAAGCCATCCTCACGATTAAAACCTCGCACCATGACTTCGATGTTGTCGTTGGGCTTGGGTTCTTCGCCGGTGAATTGCTCGAATGGCACGATCCCTTCATCAGGACCGCCAAGCGAGATGAACACGATGTCTTCATGAATCTTTAGGACGCGACCGTGAACGCGGGCCCCTTCCTCGAGTGGTTCTTTGCGATCGGGCATGCCGGCATTGCCGCCTAGGATCGCTTCGACATCGGCTAAGCCGAGTTCGGCATCCAATTCGGCTTGCAAGTCGGCGGAGAGCGAATCGCGACGATTCGGCACCGCAACTTTTTGGGCAGCGGCTGGTGCGGATCGAGCGGCGGATTTCGAAGCATCGTCGCCGGGCAATCGCGGAGTGCGGTTCTTGGGTTTCTTTTTGGGCTGGGCTGACTTTTCCGCTGTGATCTTGGCCAATTGTTCGGGCGAAACCGAAGGCGATGCCGGCCTGGCAAGCGCCGAACCTCGTGAGGCTAAGGGGCCGGCGCCGCGGACGGCACCCGCCAGCGGGGCCTTGGGTTCTGCGCTCGGAGAACCCGGCGTCGAGGGCGATGCTGGCGTGGCCGCAGTAGGAGCCTCGCTTGATTGGGCTTCGCCTGACGTCGCGGCTGGGCTCACCGGAGCAGCCTCCGGGGTCGCAGCCTGGGGAGTGGCCTCTTGAGGAGACGACTCAGCGGAAGGGTCGGAAACGGGAATTTTGGAAGTCGGATTGTCGCCGTTAGTCATCAGGTCTCTGCAGGGGGCAGGAGCGAAAGCGAAGAGGGGAATCACGTTGAAGGTCATTTTACATGCCTTCATCGCCGCGTGCGCAGTCTAGCAATCCAAACGGCGTCCCGGTAGCCTTGCTGGGGATTGTGTGCCCCCAAAATCCAATTCAATTTGATTTCAACCGAGGTCGAAGCTTTGCCCCACTTAGACTCTTTCGCCGAGAAGGCGTTCTGCGGATTCTCAAGCGAGCTTGTTGATGCAATCAAGGGGGCGGCTTTGCCCGACCTTGGCGACGGTTCCACCAGTAATGGGGCGGGGAATTCCGCCTTAAACACGCTGCTTCGCGACCCCAAGCTTGCTCAAGCAATCGCCGCGGCTTCGCCGCTCGGCAGTCAACTTTGCACGAGCGGATTGTGGCTCTTGGCGGGCGACCTGGATCGCAGTCATGAGATTAGTCAGGGCATTGAGGAGAAAGAGGGCAGTTTTTGGCATGGAATCATGCACCGACGCGAAGGGGACTTCAGTAACGCGAAATACTGGTTTCGCCGCGTCGGGAAGCATCCCGTGATCACTCAGCTAACCGAACGCTGTGGCGACGATTTCCGAAGCTCTGAAGATTTTGTCGACAAATGTGCACGTGCTGTGAGCGGATCCGCGGATGACCGCTTACGCTGCCAAGATATTCAATGGCAGGAGTGGCAGTCGCTAATGGCCTATAGCGTGGCGATCTAGGTCTTTGTTGCTCGTTTTTCTGTGATTCGAATCGACGAGAGGCCTCCTGAGTGCCGATATAGAACATTGTTGGAGGGCAAAGCGGCCATATGCGTGAGGGGCAACGTACGCATTTGGGGCAAGCCGCCGCTTCGTATTCCATCGCAATCATCGGGCCCAGGTCTTTTACTCCGCGAAAACAAGCGTGTTTCGTCGCACAGGGGGGGAAGACCTGGGCCTTTTTTTTGTCCCTTGGTTTCTTAGACTCTTGGACTCATCGGTTTCTTGGACTCATCGCGGTCTCGCGACAGCGTGTGCAGAGCATTTCAAGTTATGTCGTAGACCGATTCCCACCGGCCAGTTTATGACTGGCCGGTGGGAATCGGCCCTATGTCCCGCACGCATTTTCAATATGCTCTAGACGCGAAGAAGCTGCCTAAGCAGGGGAGGCATAGGCTTCGCTCGTTTCGCGACGATCCGAAGGGACAACTTCGCATGGGGACAGAGCCCAATGCTCGGGGGTTGACTTCGGATTAGGTGGGGCGAACGATTGAGTGTTGGCCAGTTACCCTGTTGCTGCTGCCGTTTTGCGAGGTGTGATCGTGGCTCGTCTGACACGCTCGGAAGTCTTTGATCCCGGTGAAATTGCGATCGCCCACATCTGTAGCCGGACCGTGCGGCGA
>NZ_SJPT01000022.1 GCF_007860095.1 Novipirellula galeiformis
GTGAACGTGAGCGATCGCGATTTCGCCAGGATCGAAGACTTCGCAGCGTGACAAGCGCCCCATCTTGCACCTCGCCAGAGTTGAAGGAACCGTCCAATCTCCGCTAAGAGAATGGTTCCCCTGGCCCCGTCCAAAGTCAACCCCCGAAATGATGCTCTGTCCCTCAGGTGGGGATGGTCGACGCTCTCACCCCACATTTGGGAGGAGGCGAGCAGCCAATTCGCTCTTGCGTCAAAATCGCAACCCTCCTACCTTCAAAAACGAGCTTTACTGTTTGAACCGAATCGTTCCCCTCTCGAGATGACGAATTGCCATGGAAGGCTACTCCAAATCGTTCGAGCGATCCATTTTTTGGATTGCAACACCCCTGTTTGTCGCGCTAATTAGCTGCTGCGGTTCGGCGCTTTCTGCGGCGGAGGCTCAATGGATTTGGGCTCACAACACGTCGTTTGAAAGCCCTGTCCCGGTGGGTGAAGTTTGCTTGTTCCGCAAGCCGCTCAATTTGAAAGTTCCTGCCGAGGGGCATATCGAGATTGCGGCGGATGACGAATACGAACTGTTCGTCAATGGCCGAAAAATTGGCCAGGGGCAATCGGCTCGCCAAATTGACCAATACGATATCACCGATCACTTAGAGGTGGGGCGCAACGTGGTCGCCATCCGCGTCGCCAACACTCAGGGCGATAAAGCGGCCATGGCCGCTCGCGTTTCCATTCTGCCCGACGGCAGCGAGAAATGGTACACCTTCAGCAGCGATTCCTCATGGCGAACGAGCACCGAGGAAGTTGCGACCTGGGAAACCATTCTGCACAACGATCGCCTTTGGGGCGAAGCGTCTTCGTTCGGTGAACTGGGCGATACGGTGCCATGGGACCAAGGCGAGCATGTCGAGGTCGCCGCCGAGACCGATCAGCGCGAACGCTTCCAAATCCAACGAGGTTTCGGGGTGCAACGCGTCCTTGATGACGCGCAGGTTGGCTCCGTCATCGCGATGACATTTAACGAGTTTGGGCACATTATTGTGTCGCAAGAAAACGGGCCACTGTTGCTCGTGTTCGATCGCGACGAAGATGGCGTTCCCGAACATGTGCGAACCTATTGTGACCAGGTCAAATCGTGCCAAGGGATCTTGGCACTCAACGGCGAAGTGTTTGTAACCGGCGATGGGCCTGAAGGTCACGCCTTGTATCGCTTGTCCGACGCCGATCGCAACGGTTCGCTAGAACAAGTGCGTGCGATCGTCAAATTCAAAGGCCCTGTGGGCGAACACGGGGCGCATGGCTTGCAACTTGGCCCCGATGGAATGATTTACGTCACCTTGGGAAGCCACACTCATGCCTTGGGCAAAACCGGCCCAGGAGAAACCTACAGCGATTCTTACGAAGGCGATATTCTACCTCGCTATGAAGACCCCAGCGGTCATGCCGTCGGGGTCAAGGCTCCTGGGGGCACGATCATTCGCACCAATATCGAAGGATCGATTGTCGAACGTATCGCCGGAGGCACTCGCAACATCTACGACTTGGCTTTCAATTCTGCGGGCGGCATCTTCGTTCACGATTCGGACATGGAAGCAGACATTGGGACGGCTTGGTACCGCCCGACCGCTGTGTTTGATATCACCGAGGGAGCTGAACTCGGGTGGCGAACCGGATGGGCAAAGTGGCCTGAGCACTTTGTTGATCGTTTGCCAAACATGTTGGATACCGGGCGTGGCAGCCCCACGGGAGCGATCTTTTACGAACATTACATGTATCCGGTCCGTTACCAAGACACCCTGTTTCTAGCGGATTGGTCGGAAGGCCGGATTTTGAATGTCCGATTGAAAAAACAAGGTTCGGGTTATATCGCTGACAGCGAGGTCTTCCTCAAAGGCCAACCGCTAAATGTGACCGATTTGGACGTTGGCCCTGATGGCGGATTGTATTTCAGCACGGGGGGACGCGGCACTTCGGGTGGCGTCTATCGTGTCGTTTACAAAGGCGAGATTCCTGACCGCATGAAAAACTTGGGAACTGGAATTGCCGCCGCCGTGCGCCAGCCCCAGATGGGATCCGCATGGGCGCGTCAAGCGGTCGCGTCGATCAAGCGTGAACTCGGCAGCGAGTGGGGGCAATTGGTTGCGGGAGTCGCCTATAGTGATGACAACCCACCTCACTATCGAGTGCGTGCCCTTGATTTGATGGAATTATTCGGTCCAGTGCCGAACGAAGAATTGATCATGGAACTGAGTCGTTCCCCGAACGAAGCCGTGCGTGCCCGGGCCGTCGCAGTGATGGGCGTGCACCCCGACAAGAAAACCGGACCGCGACTTAGCGAAATGCTCAATGATCCCGACCCCAAGGTTCAACGTGCGGTATGTGAAGCGATGCTTCGCAGCGGAAAATTGCCAGAGACGGTCGACGGGATATTCGAACTGCTGGCGTCCAATGATCGTACATTAGCCTTCACCGCGCGACGGGTGCTCGAACGAATGCATCTCGATTTGTGGAGTGCCGAAGTGCTCAACAGCGACGACACTCGGATCTCGGTGCTGGGCATGTTGGCATTGATCAACGCAGATCCCACCGAAGCGAATGCGATCAAAGTTCTCGCTCGTATTAGCGAAATGATGACTGGATTTTTGAGTGATGCTGATTTCGCCGACGCGTTGCGTGTGGCCGAAGTCGCGCTGCATCGTGGCAAGGTGGCCCCCGAAAAGGTAACTGCGTTTCGCGACCAAATCGCCGAAGAATTTCCAGCGGGTGACAATCGAATGAATCATGCGTTGATTCGACTTGCCACGTATCTTGGTGCCGACCAGGTTGCCGATCGAGCACTCGCTTTTATCGAATCCGATGCCCCGAGCGAAGACCGTTCGTTAGTGGCGATGTGCTTGCAATACCTGTCAAAAGATTGGGATGCCGAGCAACGCTTCCGCATTTTGAAGTATTACGAGAACGCCGCGGGGGAAGCGACCGCCGGATCGTTGTCAATGTACTTGTCCAACGTGACTCGAGACTTTGCTCAATCGTTGTCCGATGAGGATATCGTGGCGATTTTGGAACAAGGTAATGTGTGGCGGAACGCGGCGCTCGCAGCGATCTTCCAGTTGCCGCGACCGATCGACAAGAAGACCGCGAATACATTGATCGAACTCGATCGCAAACTTGTCGCTGAACCGAAGCACGGAGATGTTGAACGACGTTTACGAACCGGCATCACTGCGATGTTGGCAACATGCAAAGACGAAAGTGCCGGTGATTATTTACGCTCGGTTTGGCGAAGCGAACCGGATCGACGTGGCGTCATAGCCATGGCATTGGCACAAGATCCCGAGGGAGAAAATTGGGACTACCTGGTTCGTAGTTTGAACATTCTCGACGAGCAAACCTCCGGAGAAGTGCTCAAGGCACTCAAGTCGGTAGCCATTGCGACGGATGACCCAATGGCAATTCGTCAATTGATTTTGTTGGGCGTTCGGGCGCAAGAGAACAGCGGCTCCTTCGAAAATGTCGAGCAATTGCTTGAGCATTGGACCGGCATGCAGCGTCCCGAGGGAGCCAAGTTGTCGATGGCACCTTGGCAAAAATGGTTTGCAAAAACCTATCCTGATCGCCCCGAAGCCGTGCTGCCTAACGCCGACGAATCTCGTTGGGACTTAGACGAACTGATCACCTACTTAGAAAGTGACTCCGGTCGCGTAGGAGATTCGACACATGGTCGCTCGGTTTTCATGAAAGGCCGTTGTGATCAATGTCACCGCCAAGGCCAGACGGGCCAAGCGATCGGTCCCGATTTAACTTCGGTGGCTCGACGCTTCAGCAAGCGAGAAATTCTCGAATCGATTCTCTACCCCGCCCACATCGTCAGCGATCAATATGCCAGCAAGAAGGTGTTGACCTTGGATGGCAAGGTGTTGGTCGGAATGGTGTCGACGCAAAGCGATGGAACGGTGTTGGTGCGAGACAGTAACAATCGCATTTCCCGGGTGGAAGAGTCCGAAGTCGATCAGATTCTTCCCAGCACGAGCAGCATCATGCCGAGTGGGTTGCTCGACGATCTTAGCTTGAGAGAAATTGCTGACATGATGAGCTACATGGGAGTCATTCCCGAACTCGAAGTCGCCAGCAAAGACGACAATCTCCGCTAGAGCATTTTGAGAAATCATGTCGGCTCCCCAAAGGTACCTACGTTCGCCAGAACGTGGCCCACCCTCTAACGACGGTAGCTACATCAATGATAAAAATGCTCTAACGCTGCTTTGCCAATGGTTTCTCCGGTAGCGAAACTTGCTAAGGGTTTCGCTACGGGTGCTCCATCGCCGACGGCCACTTCGCCAATCGCGATGTGCGAATCTGAAACCGAGGCGGCGGTAAACGATCATCGTTAAACCACACGCATTGCCTTATTGCGGCTCGATTGCGTTGAACCGACGACGATAGTCTTCCGCCTTGGCGAAGTCGATCACTTTATCGGGAAGCGGTGCGAAGGCGGGCAAATTCATCGACAAACAATGCAATTCGCCCTGCATTTCCTTCAAACCAGTCATGTCAACCGTCTTGATCGCATGGTTGGGAAGCAGACGTCCATAGATCTCCATCGCTCTAGCGACCAACTCCGCTGGGTCGCTGTCAAAGATGGGAATCAAGACCAGATTGTTTGCCAAGATGACGTTGGTGTAGGCGCTCCACGAAGTGCCTTGCCGTGGTGGAATGTCAATGCGAATGACCTGCATGGGGTTTCCGTCGACCACAACGCGTTGCAGTCGAGCGGCGTTGCGATCCAAAATCGCAGCGTTCACGGGATCCGATCGCGGATCGACTCGAGCCACCACCACTTGATCGGCACGCAGGAAGGTGGCGAACATGTCGACATGCCCGGTCTCTTCGTGTTGTAATGGTTCCAGCACGACAAGTTCGGCCAAGTTGCAGTGTTGCGTGAACGCTTCGATGACCATTTTGTGACGTTCGACTTCGGGCTCCAAACCCGGCCAAGGCTTGGGGAACGAGATGCGATTGTCTTCGAAGATGCGATGGGTTGTTAACGCCAAACGGCGTCCATTGCTAAGCAGATTACCACCTTGCATTGTCCATGGGACCGAGACCAATTTTGCTCCTGTACGTTTGGCCCAAACGATCGGTAACGCATCGTCCTTGGGACGTGTGCCTTCGTAGAAAAAGTCGATGACATCGGTGCCACGTTGGCTTTCGGCTAGCAAGGGGCCAAAGTCACGCATCCAAATGGTGTCGAGATCGATCTCGCAAAAGTAAACGTGATGGGTGGGCACGCGTCCACGCGCGATCCAATCCACGGCGTCGACGAGTTGCTGCGGGTTATTGCAAAGGATCAAAAGGGGGATGTGCCCAGCCGTCTTTTGCACAATCTGTTGAAGTATCACCGCATCGTGCGCTTGCCAATCGCTGACGCTGAACATGAGTGCTCGCTGCGACTCGAACTCCCCAGGCAATCTCGGGTACGGACGATTTAAGTTGGCTTTCCCCGCCTCGACGGCAAGCCGTTCGATCAGGGCAGGGTCCGGTGCACGCGTTTGGCCATGATCGGGACGGAGCGTAACCGCAGCGTCGTTCGACCATGTGGGTAGCCCGCGAACAAAACTCGGCGAGGCATACGTTTGCGCAAACCCGGTCGTAGCGGTGACTGCGAAACCGATGGCAAACCCAAGTTGTAATGAAAAACGCGAGCGGAGAAAAAATGCTGTGACCATCGATCTCAATGCCACTCATTAATATTGCCCCCACGGAGAGTGGGGGCCAATGATGGGAATTGTAGTTCCTGATTTCATCACAGGTATCAGGCCACGATCAAGAATCACGGAAATGTTGGCAAGAAACACGGGGGAGGGCTAGCGTTAATCGGTTTCCCCCGACCTCATTCTTGGCCCATCAAGTCGCTAGCATTTTGGGCCAACTCGATGAACTCGGCTCGCAACTCAAACGCGTCCTCGCCTTTGCTTTGCTCGGCGACGCGGATCACGTCACTGAGCGTCCAATTGCCTTTGTACTCGCTACGGCGAAGTTGCATCCCGAAACCCGCCACAGCGGCGGCAAAACGAGTGTCTTGGTCCGCTTCGGCAAAGTCGCTGCCATCATCCGAAACCGGGAACTCGACCAACGTGCTGGTATCGCCGTCGGGTTGTTTGTAGCGGAGTTTTAGCGTCATCATCTCGTCGCTCTCGGCGGCGTCAGTCGGTGCGGGCTTTGCCTGGTACTTCAGCTCGTCGACCTTCGGTTTCGCTGCATCGGCTGCGGATCCCGCCGGAACGATTTCATAGAGCGCCGTCACACTGTGCCCCGCACCGATTTCACCAGCATCTTTCTGGTCGTCATTGAAGTCTTCTTTGGCAAGGACGCGGTTCTCGTAACCGATCAATCGATAGGAATCGACCAACGTGGGATTGAATTCGATTTGCAATTTGACGTCTTTGGCGATGGTCACCAACGTGCTGTTGGCTTGTTCGACCAACACCTTGCGAGCTTCGCTTTCGGTATCGATGAAGGCATAGTTGCCGTTGCCTCGGCCACTGATTTGCTCCAGCATCGAATCGTTATGGTTGCCCATTCCGAAACCGAGCACTGACAGAAAGACGTTCCCCCGTGCTTCCTTTTCCACCATGCGAACCAAGGCATCGGTGCCGGTGGTGCCAACATTGAAGTCACCATCGGTGCATAAGATGACACGATTGACGCCGTCTTTGATGAAATGGTCGCGAGCGACTTGGTAGGCCAAGGCGATCCCGCTGCCGCCATCGGTGCTACCGCCAGCGGATAATTGCGTTAACGCTTTGCGGATCTTTTTGCCGTTCTTTACGATGGTCGAGTCGAGTACCAAGCCAGCCGATCCCGCATAAACCACGATCGCGACACGGTCGTTCTCGTTCAATTGTTTGAGCAACATCTTCATGCCGGTTTGCACCAATGGCAACTTGTTGGCTTGGTTCATCGAACCGCTGGTATCGAGCAAGAAAACCAAATTGCAGGGTGCGCGCTCGGACCGCTCGATCACTTTGCCCTTCAGTGCAATGCGAGCCAAACGATGCTCGCTATTCCATGGGCATTCGGTCACCACCGCGCGAGCGGCGAAAGGATGTTCGTCATCGGCCGCTGGCGGTGCGTAGTGGTAATCAAAGTAGTTGACCATCTCTTCGATCCGAACCGCATCGGGACGTGGCAACTGATTCGCTCGCACAAGAAAGTCACGAACCTTGCTATAGCTCGCCGTATCGACATCGACCGAGAACGTGCTCAGAGGATGCTCCGAAACGCGCCGGAACGGATTGTCTTCGATAAAGTCAAATTGGTCGCCTGGGGTTCCCGGTCCCGCCCCTTCGGGACGAGTGACTTCTTCGTCAAGCGTGTTGCTCGCTGGAGGTCGTCCAAGATTTTTCGAATCGTGCGAGCGAGTTGGGGTTACCTTTGTGCCGAGGCCGTCATGATGTTGAAGGACGCGAGCACCTCGGGCTGGCAAATCCATTGCAAAGCCTTCCATCGCGGGCGGTGCCGTCGCCGGAACCGCTTCACTTGGCTCGGCGAGAATGCGTTCCGCGGTTGGCTTACTTCTGTCTTTCGACTTGTTTTTGCCTAAAGCCAATTCATGCGGCGGAGTGGGGGAACCGGCATCCCCGGCCGCAGCCTCATTGTCAATCGACATGGGGCTGACCGCCCCCAACGAGTGGACTTCGGACTTTTCGGCTTCAGTGATTTCGTTTGCGGATTCGTCTTGGGCAGATCGGTTTTGCAGCATTGCCTTGCGGGACATCGAGGAATTCGCCGAGAAACTCAATGGTTGCCCCGCCTCCCTCTGCGTTTCAGGAGCTGGACCAGCGTCCAGGGCCATGGCGGCTGGTGACGGTGGAGCCCCCTTTGCCTGCCGGGCCCCTTTTGCCTGCGGAGCCGACGGCTCGACCGAATCGCTCATCACGCTCGCGGCGCTCTCCTGACCCGCACCACCTACGCCGCCGCTGTCTTGACCGGACGCAGGATCATGAGGCGAGGAAACCGGGGCCGAGGAAACGCTCAACTGATCCATCGAGTTATCCAGCGAGGCTCGATGCCGTTTTCTTGCCGCAACCTCGCCCCGTTCGGAGGCCTGAGGTGCAGTCACCGAAGAACGCAATCCGCTGGGACTCCGCGGGGACGCATCTTGTTTGGCGTCTCTGTCGGCGTCCATCGCCATCATCGGAGACGCCGCAGGAGACATCGCGTCGTCGGCTTCGAGAAGCTCATTGCCCGTCTGCGCCATCTCAGCCGACTTTTCCTTGACCAACGCCTCGTTTTCCTTCTCACGAGCAGTTTCGTTCAGCGCGACCTGGCGTGACAGGTTGGCGGGGATCGCGATCGCACACAGGATCAAGACGATCGCGGCGGTGACTCCCCACTCCACAGCGTTGAGTTGGTACCAAGCGCGTTTCGGACGGAGCGTCACCCAATCAGTTTGCGTGGCCTCCACTCCCATCGACGCCTGTGTTTCACCCGCGATGATGGCTTGACGACGCGTCGCATCCAACGGAGGTATCGTCTCCGCCGCGAACAAAGCATCCAGTTTTTCGGTCACGCCACGAGCTTCCTCGACCGCAGCAACCAACTCGGGGTTGTTTCTTAATTCTAATTCAAACGCTTCACGGTCATGGGGTGGTAATTCGTCCAGCGCGTAGGCGGTGATCCGTGGGTCATTCCAGATGGATTCAGACATATCAGGACTCAAGTAGAGTGGTGTATTGTTTTAAGCAGTCTCAGGCAAAAAGGGGCCAGCAACGCAAACTCGCTGGCTCCGTTTTTGCAATGCGACGTTAGCTAACCGCCAGCGAATTGCGTAGATTGCGAACCGCTTCGTGAAGGTGAAAGCCCACGTTGCTAACGGTCAGTCCCGTGACCTCGGCAATCTCGCGATAACTCAGCCCGGCATGCATGCGAAGCCGCAAGACCTCTTGCTGGCGAGGCGATAATTGGTTGACCATTTCCGACAACTGATTTTTCGTTTCCTCTTCGCTGGCAACCTCCGACACATCCGGCGCCGGATCGGCTAGCGAGACTTTGGACGCATCGATGGGCGTCGAGTGTTTCGTTCTTTGCATGTCAATGACTCGGCTTCGACAGACGGAAAACAGCCAAGCTGCGATGCGAGATTCGATTTTGCTTCGATCCTCGCGGCACAACCGCAGAAACGTTTCCTGCACCGCGTCCTGAGCCTCCTGCCAATCGCCACCGAGCATCCGCGATGCATACGCCAACAGCGGTCGCTCGTAACGATCCACCAACAGACTGAGGGCTTCGGCGGGCCACTGGGGTGATGAGTGATCCGACATAATGTTGGGATGAGAGATAGGTAAAAGACGACGGTTTCATCACAGACAACGAAACCGGCAAAGGAATGTTAGGGAAGAATTAGAAAATAACTTCAACCACGCCGCGGGTTTACCGCAAATCGGCGTGGAACGTTACGGGGGGGAGGCTACTGTGCCGAAGCGCGTAACTCCTCGCTCAGGAACAGCTTGCCGATCTCCGCTTGAGCGTTTTTTGCCTGCGTGACCACGTCGCGGTGGGCCAGTTCGGATAGCGAAACTTGAGTCGGATAAAACCGTTGGATCGTCTCGCGAAGCCGTTCGTCCAACTCCGGGGTCCAACGAAAACGTGCATTCGTTTGCTGAAGTTGTTGCTCGGTCATTGGGATCCGCAATCTCAGACACGCCGGACCACCACCGCCCGACATGCTTTGGCTAAGATCCACAAATTGCACTTCACTAAAGAGACCCGATTCCGCAATCCAGGATTGGATCAATGCATTGGCCGCTTCGTGTTGTTGGACTTGCGTGGGACAAATCAAAACCGGTTTCGCCTCGCTCGTCCCGACGCACTGTCGAGGAGTGACAATTTGACTGTTGAACAAATAGGTGCTCACCGCGTCGGCGAGCGACAATTCCGATTCGCTCACCACGATGCGGCGAAGGGGAGTGCCAAAGATTTCTTGGTACCGGTCCTCCATCGCAGCGATCACGCCAGCGGGATCATCAAAGGCCGCGTCATGATGGATTAGCAAATCGTGGTGACTCGCCGCGACGACATCGTTGTGAAACGCTCCGGCGTCGATCGCATTGACGTTCTGCTTCACAAAGAAAGTCCGATCGGGATCGAGACCTTGGCCGCGCGCGATCGCTTGGCAAGCGCACAGCGTTTGACGTGGCCAAAAGTGTTTCGGAGCCGGTTCCCCATCACCGTAGACAAACAAATGGAGCCCCGCTTGGTTTTCGCCATTCCCGAATCGCATCTGGTTCGCGGCGCCTTCATCGCGCATTGCAGTACCGCCCGGCAGCGGAGGCAGCAGGGTCGCATGGGGGAACGCATTGCGTAGTTCTAGTAGCGTGGCAGGCGGCTCAATCGCACGATGCAAACTTGCCGTAAGATTCGCAACCGTCATCGCTGGAGTTCCAAAGCGATTGTCAACGCCGGCGGACACCGTCGCCGCATTGGCGGTCCACATCGCCGAACAACTCATCGCAGCCGAAAACGTCGCAGGGGATTCCTCACCGACGTGCTCCAACGCGGAATCATCCTCGACCTGGAAACCGACTTGTTTAAGAAACGTGATGTCCGGACGCGATTGTGGCGGCAAGATGAATTGCGGCACACCATAGCTTGCCACCATGCGCATCTTGTCGAGCCCCTCGATCGCCGCAGCGGCCGGATTGGAAATATTTCCCGCGTGCGATAACGATGCAACGTTGCCTACGCCGAGACCTCCGAAATGGTGCGTGGGGCCGACGAGTCGATCGAGTTGTGCTTCAATGAGCTCCACGGAAAACTCCTAAGCAGCCTGAATAGGGTTGTACGAGTGGTATCGAGCGAAAGGTATCGAACGAGTAACGTCGAGCAAGTAATATCGAGCGGTGGATAGAAGTAGGACTCGCCCGGGGTCGCGTCATCGTTCCACTTTCACGCCATCCCTACTGGGGTCGCCCTCGCGACGGAGTATAGAGACAGCAATCGGTGGGACAAATATCGTGCCACGGACCGAGTTCTCCCACTGCGCGACGCGCGACATCCTGACCGATCCGCTCTTGCACCAGTTCACGAATCATCGTCACGAATTTCGGGGATACCCCTGCGGTAGCCGCCCGCGCCATTTTGATGCCACGCGACTGACACAACTCAGCCGCTTCCTCGTCCAAATCGAACAAGACTTCCATGTGATCGCTGACGAAACCGATCGGCATCACGATCGTCGAACCGAGGGGAGAGGCATCGTCCATTTCTGCAATCGCATCACACACGTCGGGCTCTAACCATGGTTGTTGCGGCGGGCCGCTGCGGCTTTGATACACCAGCCGCCAATGATCGGCGCCAGCCATATCGGCGACCAAACGACACGCCTCGTTCAATTGCCGCTCGTAATCGCAATGATCCGACATCGAAAATGGAATACTATGCGCAGTAAATAGCACCTGAGTCGAAACGAGATCGGCGTCGATCGACTTGGCGGCACCGCGTAAATTGTCGGCCAGCGTTTCGATGAACAACGGATGGTTGAACCCCATACGTACTTTTTCAACCGCCGGAGCGTCTTCGCCCACCGCCTGCTGAGCCGCCGCGATGTTTTCACGATATTGGCGGCAACCGCTATAGGAGCTGAACATGCTGGTGAAAAAGGCGATCGCCCGTTTGCAACCATCATCACGCATTTGACGAAGCGTTTCATCAAAATAAGGGGTCCAATTGCGATTGCCCCAATAGACCGGCAATTCGATCCCGTTGGCTGCAAAATCTTGCTTGATCGCCGAGAGCAATTGGCGGTTTTGCTCGTTGATGGGGCTGACGCCGCCAAAATGTTGGTAGTGCTCGACGACTTCCATCATCCGCTCGCGTGGCACGTTTTTGCCCCGCAAAACGTTCTCTAAAAACGGAATGACGTCCTCAGGCCCTTCGGGACCACCGAAGGAAACGAGTAGGAACGAGTCGTAAGGAGTCGAAGTCTCAGACATGGATGGGTCAGCTTGGATGGGTCAGTGAATTTTCATCGTCTTGCGTGCGGCATCAATGACGATCGATCGCCCTGAACTTATGGGATGCGATCGAGTGTGTCGATAACGCAGGAAACCGTGTGTCGATAACACCGTAAAACCGAGACGCAGTAAAACCGAGACACCGTAGCAACCGGGCAAGACAACCACCGGGCAAGACCGCTGGCGGGGCAAGACATCAATGGAGTCAACGCGGCTTGGAAAACCACATCAGCGCCGAGCCTTCACGCTCAATGCTTGTGTTGGTGAATGATGGTGCGTCCCGCCGCGGTCGCCCATGTTTTCTCGCCCGCGATCAACGCGCGAATCGTCAACGGGCCACTGATCCCGAGGGGCAACACAAAAACGCTTTTATTGACTTGGTTTGCGGTGACCTGCTGAGTGACCGAGGCGATCGATGTTTCATTCGGGTCGTCATCGTCATGGAGCGATGATCCCAATGACGTCGCTGCGACCGGGGGCGAACCGAGCGGCCGATCCAACGTCATCGTGATTTCACCATCAATCGAACTGGTCGATTCGATCGTGATCGTTTCTCCAGCATGGTAGCCGGGCGCCACCTTCAAATCGATCGTTTGCGGCGGATGCAATCGCAGGGTAGGATCGCCCAGTAGATTATAGAGCCGGGTGTGTTCGCGACGCTCCTCGACCAAGTTGGTGCCTGCGGGGCTAATCATCGCAGCGAGTGAGTCGACCATCATGCGCGGGGTCGATCGGTCGGTCACCGCATCTCGCTGCATCTCCACGAGTGTACTCAGCCATGCGTCGCCGAGTCGTGTTTCCTTTTTGTGATACACCCCATCGATCAACCCGATCGCTGCGGTTGCATTGCCGTAAGGCATGGTCACGCGTGATCCGGCAATGACGGCCACCGGACCTCCGTCGGCCAACAACATCCGCTCGGCAAAACAAGACTCCGGTGCATCGATCGCTCCCGTGTAACATGCCAACAACAAAGCGATCGGCGACCCCGCGTGGGCGCAATTCAGTTGCCCCACGCTATCACGATCCAAGACTGGACGCCCTTCGGCACTGGCTGGCACTCGGTCCAACTGCGTGACTTGGCCATGGCCGGCGTAAACCCAAAACCGCGAGCCACGATTGTAATTTTCGATGACCGCTTCGGTGAACGATTTTGATTTTGGAAAGAAGCGATGGTTGGGACTCGCGTACGCCACCGTGGTACGAGTTTCCGCCGGCAAGACTCCCGTCACGATCGTTCGTGTCACCGTTTCAATCGCCGTATCGACCATGCCACCAAAGCCTCCGATGCCACCGACCAATTGGAGATCGCCTCGCCACAAGCCGAAATCGGAATTCTGCTCATAGCGAATGATACGATCGATCAGATTCTTCAATTCGGTTTTGTGATTGACGGGGAACCGTCCGACGACGGCATTGGGAATTCCATCCTGGTCAAAGTCGCCATAGGGCATGTCGCTCGAGAGCGTAGGGGTCGAACCATACTTCGCCGTCACGGTCGTGGGACTGTACGTGGTCGGGATTTCACGTGTTGGGTCACAGGTCGTGCCAATCGCGGGCGAGCCGCCGACCAGGACGACATAGCGAGTTTGGGGAGCCGCCGATCGTTGGATCGATTTCAACAACGAGCGGGCGTCGGGGTGGTTCTCAATCACCGCAACGGTCAAGCCGTCTTGTTCGCGATGGTCCACCCATGCTTGGAAACCATCACGATATTCACTTGGACAAACCGCCACGATATCGATGGCAACCGCAGCCTCGGTCCCGATCAACGCGGGCCCCACCCCGGCAAGCAAAACGGCAAGCGAGAAAAAGAAATTTCGACAGATCATACCGGTCATTCAATAAAGGGATCGAAATCAGCTAAGCTGCGTCTCTGGTCGTACCCGGTCTCTGGTCGCACCCGATATTGGGTCGCGCGGCTGCATTTTGCTTGGCGCGGCTACTTTTTGTGTGGCACGGCTCCATTGTAGGGTGCACCGCCTTACTGTATCTCAACGAATCCCCGTTTTTGACGCTAGATCAATGTCAGCTGCCTTATCGACGACGCGCCCCCGGATTGCCATCACGGTCGGCGATATTGCGGGAATTGGCCCCGAATTAGCCCTCAAATGTGCCGCATCGGCGGAGATCAACGCGATTTGCACCCCCATTCTGTACGGGCCCGAAGCGGTTTTAAAGCCCTTGGCAACGCGTTTCGATTTGCCCGTCCCACCGCTCGTGGATGTTCCGTTGGCCCACCCCGCATTGATTCAACCAGGCCATTTTAGTGCCGACACCGGCCGCGCCTCCTACGACGCCGTCTGCCAAGCCATCGACGCCACACGAGCACAGCAAACCGCGGCCATCGTGACCGGGCCCATCCAGAAGGAAGCCTGGCATGCCGCCGGAATCCAATTCCCCGGACACACCGAACTGCTTGCTTCGCAAACCGGCACTTCCGATTTTTCGATGATGTTGACGAGCGAGTCGATTTCATGTGTGCTGGCGACCATCCACGTGCCGCTCGCCGATGTTCCCCGACTGCTCTCGACCGACAATATTCTACGAGCGATCCGCTTGGGGGCCGATGCACTCAAGCGGCGGTTAAAGCGGACACCTCGCATCGCCGTGTGTGGTTTGAACCCACATGCGGGCGAAAACGGGATGTTTAGTCATGGCGAAGAATCCCAAACGATTCAACCGGCGATTGACCAAGCTCGTTTGGAAGGACACGACGTCATCGGTCCTTTGCCCCCCGACACCGCGTTCACGCCCGCGATGCGAAACAAGGTCGACGTCTACGTTTGTATGTATCACGATCAAGGCTTGATTCCGCTCAAAGCACTCGCGTTCGACGACGCCGTCAATGTCACCCTCGGATTGCCGATCGTGCGCACCAGCGTCGATCACGGCACGGCAATGGATTTGGCATGGCAGGGTATCGCCCACCACACCAGCATGATGTCCGCGATCCAAATGGCCGTCGATCTTTCGAGCCATTAAAGCCGTTTTCATTTTGATGTCGCTACCGTCGCGTTCGCGGTGGACCGCGTTCTGGCGAACGCAGCTACAGCTTGAATCCCACGTCATTTTTCAAATTGCTCTAAACCGCCCCATTGCGGATGAAACAGAACGTATCTCAAAAAGAACGTATCTCCAAAAGACGTTACCATTCCTGTCGCAATCCAATTTAGAATCAGCTCATTTTGCTAGGACGGCTCCGCACCGCAGTCCGCCCCCCCTTACTCGCATTTGTGAATGCAAAAATTAAAGGATACCGTTTCCGTGGAACGCGAAACCAAGTTGCCAATCGAGGAAGCCTCCGCCCCGGATCATCCGATCCCCAGCGGTGGATGGCGTTGGTTCGCGGTGTGGGAAGTGATGCTAGTCGTTGCGTTGTTCTTTATCTACGCAGGCGATGCTCCACCGATGGTCAATGAAGCCCACTATTTGGTGAAGGCCAAAAACGTTTGGCAACCGGATTGGTGTGCAAACGATTTATTCACCGCATCGGGCAAGGCCCACACGACGTTTTATTATGTGTTCGGTTGGCCCACGCTCTTCGTTTCGCTCCAGACCACCGCCTGGCTCGGTCGATTCGTCGGCTGGACCTTGATCGCGTTCGGGCTGTATCGCTTGACCACGTCGCTGATCGCAACACGGTTTGCCACGCTCGGTGTCGCGGTCGCCTGGATCGCCTCGATCGAGTATGGGAACTTAGCTGGCGAATGGATCATCGGGGGAATCGAAGCGAAAGTGCCGGCCTACGGCTTCGTTTTGCTCGCACTGGCTGAACTCGTCCACCGCCGCTTCAACCGAGTTTGGATTTTACTGGGGATCGCCTCGGCATTTCACGTTTTGACGGGCGGTTGGGCGGTGGTCGCCGCCGCCGTGACATGGTTGCTCTGCGAACGCCACCAACACGATCGAAAACCGTTTTTCACCCCCGCTTTGTTTGCCGGAGGCGCGATCGCATTGCTGGGCGTGGTCCCCGCGTTGTGGTTGACGATGGGAGGAACCCCCGAGGAATCGGTGCGTGCAGCACGGATCTACACCTATTTCCGCTTGCCGCACCATTTGTTGCCCGCGAATTTCCCATTCCATTGGTATCTCCGACACGGTGTGCTGCTGGCCACCGCGCTGCTGCTAGCCTGGATCACGCGACATCAGGGGCACCGCGAGCGATGGAACCGGGTTGGCGCGTTTACGACCGGTGCGATTGCCATCGCCTTCATCGGATTGATGCTCGGATTGCTCAAAGACTACGCGCCCGATCTGGCTGCGAAGCTGTTGCGATACTATTGGTTCCGACTCTCCGATGCAGTGGTCGCCTTGTGGTTTTCACTGCTGGCGATGCGTTGTTTGTGCCAACCGAAACCGGTCCCTCTATGGCGGACCCCAGGTTTGTGGGCGATCACCGTTTGCGCGGTGCTGGTTTCTTATAGCAGTTGGAAGCGAATCCAATTGGCCGTTCCCCCTTCGACCAGTAACGCCGTCTTAGGCTGGGACGTCGACGCCGATCCGGCGGTCCAACAACAAGTCTTCAATGATTGGCAAAACGTTTGCCATTGGATCCGGTTGACGACCGCTTCGGATGCCATCTTTTTGACGCCACGCCACCAGCAATCATTCAAATGGTATGCCGAGCGGGCGGAGGTCGTGAACTGGAAAGATGTCCCTCAGGATTCCAAGAGTTTGCATGAATGGTATGCGCGTTTTCGTGAAATCTATCCGATTCGTCTGAGCACAATCCGCGTCACCATTCACTACCCCTCCTTGCTCAAATACCGGGAAAAGTATGGGGTGAATTACATCGTCGTCGATCGTCGTATCACCGGCGAACACTTGCCGATGGTGCGAGTCTATCCGCTCAGCGAGGACGAAAACGAAACTTATGCGGTCTACGAACTCCCCTACGCGTTGGCTCGATGACCACCTCAACAACTCGCTGCATCGCGGGATCCGATTGGACGGCCCGCGCCCTGCTTGCGTCTTAGCTCCGCCCTTTTGCCTCTGAGCTCTACGGTTGCATCGTCGCTTCACACGCTTAGCGTCGTGAGCATCAATGCAACGTTCCCGGTGTGCCCGCTTTTGCCCCCATCCACAGTTTGAAGACAACGATGACGAATAGAAAAAGAAGGGAATAGGTCCAACGTCCCGTCAAATCAAACAGACCGCCAAAGAGCGTGGGGCCGGTTGCCGCGAGAATGTAGCCGATCGACTGGGCCATCCCCGAAAGTTCCGTCGCAGATTCGGAGTCTTTCGCGCGAAGCACGATAAACAACAATGCCAATCCAAAGGAGCCTCCCGACACAAATCCAATCAGTGAAACCCACAATGCAATCCGTCCTCCCGGATCCATCAGCAAGCCGGCGAGCCCAATCGTCTCCACGACCGCCAAAAACCAGACGATGCCGCGCTGATCTGCTTTTCTTCCCGCCACAGTCGGAATGATCATTGATCCCACAATGCCCATCGCCTGGGACAGCGAAAGCATCCAACCTGAATACGTCGCATCATAGCCCCAGTTGATCAGGATGGCGGGCAACCACGCTAAAACAACGTAGAACGTGAGCGATTGAAGGCCCATAAAGAGCGCCACGTGCCACGCCAATTTTGAGCCGCCCAGATGATGCATGGCCTTGGTGAAGCTTCGATTCGGCTCCGATCGCGTTAAGCGACTTAACTGGGGCATCCAAACAACGAAGGCAACCACGGCGGGGATCGCCCAAATCCCAAGCGCTCCCCGCCACCCCAGTTGAAGCCCGTTGGCCAACGGCACGCTGATCCCCGCGGCAAGCGAAGCGCCCAATGCCATCGCACTTGAATAAAGACTAGTAATGACACCTGAGTTCGAGGCAAAGTTCCGCTTCGTCAAACTCGGCAGCAACACATTGCCAAACGCGATCGCGACCCCCACAAAAAGGGTTCCGAGATACAGGGCGGGAAGCCAAGCGATGGCGCGCATCGCAGCCCCTAACGCCAACAACGCCATCGCCCCGAGCAACGTGCCGCCGATACCGAAACGACGCGTAAACAACGGTGTCAACGTCGAGATCACCCCAAACGCAATCAACGGCAACGTGGTCAACAACCCTAATTGTGAATTGGACAGCCCGGTCGTTTGCCGAATGTCTTCGATCAACGGCCCAACACTTGCCAAGGCGGGGCGCAGGTTGACGGCAACCAGCAAGATTCCCGCGATCAACACGATGTTCGCCGATCGCGACGGCCCCTTCATTGAGTGGGGTGACGACGGCTCGGGCGTCGTGAAATGATCGATGCGTTCCATTTGCCCCGTACTTTCGATGTTGCACCTTCCCTGTCAAGTTGACGTTGCGAGTGTCGTGTGGTGATTTCCAGCGTTGCAGGCTTCTGCAAAGCAAACTTGATTCCTAGCCAAATGCATTGCGGATGTCATCCTCTCCGCAACTCGTGGGCTCGTTCCCAGCGACACTCCGAATCGGCACGTTTGCTTCCATTACTCTTATTGAAATGGGCCCCTTATTGAAATGGGCTCGTGTTTAAACGGGCTCATGTTTAAACGGGCTCGCGCATCGTTTGCTAGCGAGACCGAAGTCGATCGCATGGATGGGCCCCAGCAGATGCTTTCCATCGCTCGACCGCAAGGCGTAGTGCTCGGAAAGAGCATTCGCGTGATTTTGCACGGCACCGAAGCCCTCGACAATCACGCGAGCGACTCGGCCGTTTGCAGATCAGAATGCCATCAAAAAGTCCACGTTTCCCTCTGGGGACAGAGCACTTTTTCTGGGGAACCAGCTGAGGTGTGTTGACGCACCCCCAAACGAAATGCTCTGTCCCTACACGAGAATCCTTGAAGACCAGAATGCCATCAAATGTCCACGTTTCCCTCCGGGGACAGAGCACTTTTTCTGGGGAACCAGCTGAGGTGTGATGACGCCCCCCCAAACGAAATGCTCTGTCCCTACACGAGAATCCTTGAAGACCGGAATGCCATCAAATGTCCACGTTTCCCTTTGGGGACAGAGCTTGGGGACAGAGCACTTTTCCTGGGGGAACCTGCTGAGGTGTAACGACGCACCCCCAACGGAAATGCTCTGTCCCTACACGAGATCGCAGCACTGACATACATCTTGGCGGCAAGGTAAGTTGTAAATGACAGAGGACGCCAAACGGCCAAGATCGATTCATTCAGGACGATGACGATGAACCGCGTTTTATTGCTGACGCTGACTCCGTTGCTGCTGCTGAGCAGCGGCTGTGGTCGTAAAAACCCGGTCGAAGAAATCACCGCGGCCAGGTCGAATGTGAAAATCGTCGATGTCATCAGCGATAAATTGATGCTACCATGGCCGGCGTGGCGTGGTCCGCAGCACGATGGCGTCGTCCCCGATCAACCGTTGTTGACGCATTGGAGCGAAGAGCAAAACGTCGTCTGGCGTACCGAGGTCCCCGGTCGTGGACACAGTTCGCCGATCGTCGTGGCGAATACGGTCTATTTAGCGACCGCCATCCAAGACCCACAAAAGCAACAGGTACTTGCCTTTGATGGTGCGACGGGCAAGTCGAAGTGGACCACCGACGTTCACACCGGCGGCTTTCCGTCCGAACGAGCGGTGCACCACAAGGCAACGCATGCCAATGGCACCTTGGCGTGTGATGGCGTTCGGCTCTATACCGCGTTTTTAAATTCCGACGCCATCGTTGCCACTGCACTCGATTTGGATGGCAATGTGGTTTGGCAGCGAGAAATCGGCAAATTTGTCTCCAAGTTTGGCTACGCTCCGTCGCCGGTTCTGTACAAGTCGCTGGTAATTTTTGCCGCTGACAATATGGGTGGCGGGTATTTGGCGGCGGTCGATGGCGAAAGCGGCGAGATCGCTTGGCGAGTGGCTCGCGGCAACATCAGCAGCTACTCGAGTCCCACAGTTGCCAACGTGGGCGGCCGCGATCAATTATTAATCAGTGGCTGTGGTGCGGTGACAAGCTTTGATCCTGCCAGCGGTGAAAAACGGTGGAGCACCCCCTGCACCGCCGAAGCGACCTGCGGCACCGTCGTCACCTCCGCCGACCGAATCTTTGCCAGTGGTGGCTATCCCGAAAAAGAAACCACTTGTCTTTCCGCCAACGGAGAAAAAATCTGGTCCGTTCGCACCAAAGCTTACGAGCCCTCGCTGGTTTTGAACGACGATCGTCTGTTCGTCGTCAACGACGAAGGTGTGGCCTATTGCTGGGACGCGGATACGGGAGACGTCATTTGGCGAGAACGGTTAGGAGGCAACTTCAGTGCCTCGCCGATCGTTTGTAACGACGTGGTTTACGTTTCCAACTTGAGCGGCGAAACGTTTGTGTTTGAGAACGAAAAGGACACTTTCAAGTTGATTTCCACCAATCAGCTGGGCGATGACGCGTACGCCAGTCCCGCAGTGGCCGAAAGCCAGATGTTCTTGCGAGTGGGCGTCGATAGAGGCACTAAACGCCACGAACAATTGGTGTGTCTCGAATCTAAAGATCCTTAGTGGGACAGGCACCTTGGATGTCAGGTTTATCGTTTCTTCGCCTGAAAATCGCTCCTTCCCATGCTCTTGCCTGGGGACAAACGGCTTTCGAGACTCACGTCTCCTCTTTTCACGCTCGGCAGGCGGGAGCCTACGATTCATTGAGTTCCCAGGCAGGAGTCTGGGGACCCGCGGTTGAGCACCATGACTGACGTCAAGCCGATCCCACATTTATTGGTTCTCTAACGCTTTCATTTTTTGCTGCAGACTTTGACGGTGAATCCCCAACCGCCGCGCTGCTGCACTGACGTTATGCGATTCCGTTTCCAATGCACGCTGAATCGCCAGTCGCTCAAAATCTTCGACCAACTGAGTTATTGCTTCGGTTAGCGGCAAATCGAGATACGGCTCAAACGGAGCCTCGTCACTCGCTTCGCGTTTAAGGTTCAAACCGAGGTCACATCGCGTCACCCGATTCTCTTCGCATAGCGCCGCCGACGCATGCACCAATTGTTGCAGCTCACGCACATTCCCAGGCCATACATGTTGCAGCAATGCCGAAATCGCTTCGTCGGAGATCGTCACCTCGGGCGGTAGAAACAGCCTGTGGGGTCAGAGCACCTCCCCCCCCCTTTTCCGGGGGGGG
>NZ_SJPT01000023.1 GCF_007860095.1 Novipirellula galeiformis
GATCGTTCGAACCGTCAAAAACGAAGCGTCACCAGGAGTGCGGTCGCAGACGGTCTGCGCAGGTCGCGAAAAACGAGGCCCGCAGCCGCACTGGCAGACAATCAGGAAACGCACAAAGCGGCCCAGTCGCTGGTTGCAACGTGGCACCCCGGGCCATCTCCGCCACCATCATCAGTCCTGCGGTCACGCGACAAGAAAGCAAAACCCTTCTTGAATTCTCTAGGCGATCGCTGAATCGTCAAAGCGTTCCGCCGGCCTTCTTGAACCAAGGCCTTGAACATCGGCTCCGCTCGTGCCTCGCTCCGCGATGTCAAAGCCTAAATTGTTATCCGCCGTTTTTGAGATCATGCGCCCAGTCCCCAATGTACCACTCAAGCCGGTCGCCCGGCAGGTCAAGCAACCAATTCGCAACGTCGTGAATGGGAGTCAGATTGTAAGGGCATGAAATGTGTGTCCCGTCATGAGCGTGTACGCGAATATCACTAGCCCCGCCGTTTACGATCACAATATCATCGCACGCGATACAGCGCTGCGGACCAATGAGCGAACGAGTGCAGATCGCAGCCTCAGACAGTGTGACACGGCGAAAGATGTCGTCCACCAGCAGGACACCGTAGAAGAAAGAAAGCAATGTGGCGATTGCGATGTTGCCGAATTCGATCCAGCGGCTATCTGTGAAGCCGGTAAATGCGAACCAGCCCCAGAGCAATGCCCACCCAGTTGCGATCGAAAACGCCATGCCGTGTTTGATGCACGCGGAGATTGGGAAGCGAAGTACAACAGGTTGTCGCATGAATTCAGGAGTAAGGTCCGGAGCTGTTCAGTCGGATAACGGTCCGGATCAGGCGGCACGCGCTGGCGACGATGCCATCACCAAACAGCTAGGTCGCGTGCTCGCCTGCATCCGATGGTTCGCCGACTTGCAGCGAAAGGACATCAACCACCATAGTTGACTCAGCCCAAATCATATCGGGCGCAGAGACTGCCGGCAAATCGATAACTTGGCCCACGATCGCAAGCCAATCAGAGTTGCCCTTGGTAGCCTGGACCGAATCAACCACATCGGACACGAACGCTCAACAGGATGTATCGCTCCGAAAGTTGGCGACCGGAAAATTGGACGACCGGAAGATTAGAAGACGACCGCAGCTAATTTTCCGGTCGTCAAATCTTCCGGTCGATCACCGCAAACCTCTCGCACCAATCGGTTTCCTGGCCCCGCAGTTCGTGGTGCACCTCGAATCTTGCATCCGCGCGAAGACCGCCGACTGTCAACGCAGCAGATGCTTACCCGCCAGACGTCAAACCAACCTCGGTAGGCGAACGCCCCGGATCACGGGGACCGAGGAGTAGATTTGCCATTCAATTCCGACGCCGACGAGGTCTCCCGTGCATCCAATTGTTCGTCGGCAGTTGGGCGCCCAAGCTGCACGACTGGCTTGGCGTTCTTCCCGATAGCCGTGACCACGAATACGACTGTTCCGGTGGTCAGATTGCATTGCGCATTGGGATCAGGATCGCACTTTCCGATGCATTGCAAAGATAACGTCGCTCGCGCTACACCAAAAGGAATCGCATCATTCGTCGCTAGTCGATATTTGGTGGTTGTGGTTTCGCCGGGGAATTTTTGGGTTCCGACTCCCGTGACGATATTGCACTTGAGTTCATCGCCCCCCAACATCATGGTCTCGGTCTCGTCCAGCAAATCCTGTTTGTCCATCCTTGGTGGGCAGACGAGGAAGAGACGAGGCAGGAAATCGTCCCAAGACATATCTCGACGGGATTGATCGTCGTCCTTGCGTACCCAGACGTCTACCGCCTTGCGTAATGGATCGGCCCCTGTCTTCAAGCAATCGTTTGGCGCCAAGAACTCGTAAGCTCTTCGCGTTTTCTTATCGGGCGTTTGAAAGACGATTTCGATCCAAGTGCATTCCGTCCCATCAACGGATTCTCCCCCAAAGGCCTTGAGCGTTACATCGATCTCGCGCTTCGTGCCGTCGGACCATGCTTCCGACATGCGATACGTCGCCCACGACCCGTCCGAAGGCAGCTTACGAAAAACTCCATCCGCGAAGGCTTGACCACACAATATCGCAGGGAGCAAAACGACGACGGACAAGAGTCTAGCGCACTTCATAGGAGCATCTCCGAAAATGTTGCTTAGCCGACGAACGCCGCCGATCACGGGGCGGGCAAGGAAAAAGTCGCTAACGGCCAAGGCGGTCACTGGCCCGCTCCCGTGCATCGGGATCGTTATCCGCCATTAGCCATTACCCAAGTATAAAGCGACTTCCAGACAGACTTGTCGCCACAGATGCAGTCATTCCACTGTATGTCTAGCTTGCTCTCCCCTTCTTCCGTGCCAAATTGAGAGTTCATAAACTCTCGCCGGAAACGAGCGTCGGCTTCGGGGCGATCGAGACCGAACGATGCGGCGGCGTCATCAATCGCGTCGGCGGCGGCCCGCATTCCGATCCGGCGATATGCGTCGGAAAACAGGGAGTAGGGCGGCGACGTTGGAAAGTCAGCCTCGAAGAAGTAGGTAAGTCCTCCGTTGTCGATAACGCCTTGCGCCGCGAAGACAATCGCAACTGTACGGTATGGTTCAGCAAGCAATCGAACGTCAGTATCTTCGCCCCCGAACTCGGCGAGTTTCGATTCAGCGGTAACGCTGTACGGCTCCAGTTGTTCGTAGTAATCCAACATCCGATAAGTTCACGCAGGACTGGGTAGCGGGTAAACGGTAAGGGTTTCAGTCGGATAACGCCCTGGATCACGGGGACCGAAAGAAATATTATGAGTTCAGAAAAAGAGTTAGTTGAGGTCTCCTGTGCATCCGATGGTTCGTCGGAGATGCCGCTTAGCGCAGCGGAGTATCAAGCCACCAAGACCAATTATCTCGAAGGCGTGCCTGATCTTACGCAAGACATCTCAGGGCTGTCAGACGAGGAGATTGTGGAGATCGAAGCCAAGATGACGCTGGATGCAATTCAATGGAACCGCAGGCTGCGATCGATTGGTGTTTCTATTGGTCATCTTGACGTGCCATTTCGCTTTCAACCTGACGAACTATTGCCTCGATCATGTTCGCTTCCACAGGTGGGCCGTGATGAGATGATTTCCCAAATACTTGAACGCATTGCGACCGAAGCTCGACATGACCCAATGCTGTCAGTTCCTGCCGAAGGATAGCGATGGCATCCGTCAGGTCGTTTTCGTCATTGTTGTCCAATGTGTAGCCCTTACATTTCAAGTTAAAGAGTCGACGAACGTTAGGGATCAGCGGGCGGCGGGAGTTGACATTGATCTCACGAGAAACCGCACCACCGCCGCTCCGTTGCATCCCATGGTTCTGCCTCTTTCTGGACGTGACGCGTCACCGGCGACGGAGCAATCAGCATTCTACATCACATCAGATTGCGAAGGTGAACCGCGGCCAAATCGAAGTCGATCAAGAATGGCGCCTGCCAAGCCACCAAGCGAGGCAAGCCAGATCACAAATACCACACCGAAAACGAAGTCCGTCTCCGGATACTTCGAGACATTGATGGCACGCAAAATTGCAACCGCAGCGGGTACGCCAACAGCAGCACCGAACAGCAATAACGGTTTGGCAAAAACGTGCCGCGTGTTTTTGCGGTGGAGTTGCAACGCAATGCCGGCGATTACAAACGGAAGGGTTCCGAATGCGACGATGAAGGCAATCGCGTTGTAGGCTGGATCGATGAACATTAATCGAGTGGCAGAACGTTCGCCGTGACCGGGGACGGCGAGTAAAGTTTCCAATTGTAAAAACACGATGCCGTCCTCCGTGTCCACGGCATGGTTACCCGCCGTTGTGAATCGAGCACAGCATCGCATACTGGGTTCGATTGAGGTGAGCGTCGGGCCGTCGTTCAAGAACATAGTTTACCGCATCATCGACCGACGCCGAAAGCCCGAGGTGGAGCAGGTAGGCGATCGCAAACGTCGCCGTTCGGCCGTGACCTTGGGCGCAGTGAATGTAAACAGTCCCGTCAAGTTCAGCGACGCGAGCAACACGCTGCCGCATGGTATCGGTGGTCGGGTAGTGTCCGTCCAGAGTCGGGAACGAGATGTAGCCCAACGATCGAAGTGCCGGAGGTTCACTAAATTCGCACGTCAAGTCAACGATGTGGTCGAAGTCCGATCGGCGTTCGTGCGATAGGAGGCGGCGACCAATGAACACGGTGTCCGTCAACTGGTTGAACGCCGGTTCACGGGAAAAGTAACGGACGATGTGCCAGACGAGCGCGAGATACGCGAGGAACGGAGCAAGCAGAATCGAGCGACCTAACGGCAGCGTTCCGTTTGGAAGTTTGCCAAACACTGACACGCTCGCGAAAAGGTATGCAACCGAGACCAGAGCGAACGAAACAGCCGGCCATAAGAGTAAGTAGAACCAGCCACCGTTGCGAATCGCATAGATTGCGATCAGTACAGCGAGTATCGCAAACGCAAGTCCGTATTTCATGCAGTTCGCGTTTCAGTCGGGTAACGGTGCCGGTCACCGAGATCCGGCGGACGATGTTGTGATGGCCATAATTGTAACCACCGGATCTTCGGTGCACCGGATGGTTACCCGCCCACCTCTACCTAGAACTCGACTAGAGACACAAGATCAATGTTCTTCATGTCCGCAGCATCGCGGTGTTCGTAGCTACAGCAAAGTTCGTTGTCGGCGAAGTGAAAAAGCGGGACGTATGCATCTAATTCGATGATCAACTGTTGGTGTGCCTGTTCACTACGGTCAAATGAATGAGGCCAGTCCGGTTCGTGTTTGTCGGAAACAAACTCAAAGATCGATCGATAATCCTCTTCATCTTCGTCATCGTCATCGATGTCTTCAGGCGGCATGGGCCACCCCATGCCATCAGTGACCAGCTCTAATTTTTGCGATCCGGCCGTCCAAAGGCGAACATAAAACACTCCGCTATCGTCAATCGCCCCCGTAGTAAGGACGTCGCCCGGAAATTGTTCCCGTAGCGGTTCTAGCGATTCGTTATATGTCAAATGATCAGCGAAAGTTGCCCACCGCTGATGCGGGGTTTGCACGAGCAATGACCATTGACCGGAAGGCGGGTCAAAAGCGCCCGTTGAAACCGTGTCGGTCACGTCAGTGACGTTTGAAACACAGTCACACGAGGAGAGTTCAGCGATCACATCATCGGACGCGGGACGAATTAACCACGAGCTCCACGTTTGCGGCGCAGTCCATGTTGTCCAAACACCCCTGCGCGTTGAGATTTTACGTCGATAGAACGAATTTTCGTAGAGGTTGGCCATGGGTCAACTTCAGTCGGGTAACTTATGTTTCTGCGGTCAGTGAGGGTGAGAATAGGTCGATTTAGGGTATTCTCACCCTGAATCCAAACTTATTCTCACAGTGTGCCCCTCTTCGGAGCGGGCGACCGCCACCGCTATTCTCACCCGCTACAGGCCTACCGTCAAGCTTATTCTCACCCTGTCCTGGATCCCTCGTAGCGGGGTACGACGCAGACAGATCTTGAGCAAATTCTTTTTCCCAAACATCAAGGTGATTCACCGCGGTTGGCTGCAGGATGAAGTAGGGTTCGAGCGGGACGCTTGCAACGGAGGGCCTTGTTTTAAATCGAACTTTCGGATCGTGGACGGAACCACTGTCTCACAACGGCGGTCAACAACATGGACGTGCCGACTCACCACCGCCCTCCCCCCCCCCTTCAACCCTGGCAAAACAGGGGCGGTATTTGAATTGCTCGCTGCAGCAGCGAGCGGACATCGCGTTTGATTCGGCTCCTCTCTGATCGCGTCGGGTTGCGATTTGCTGGGTTTAACTGGACTAGCACAACTTCAGGTTTAGCGCAACTCCAGAACCGATAGGCTGGAATGGGAATCATCGAGGCTTGCTTCGCTAGCAATGCAATCCATTGAACTTCCAGATTAATTGTCTGCCGCGACTCGGATGAGTGCTAGGATGCAGGGCGCGTGAGTTGGCACGGCGGCCAGCGTGAATTCTTTTACGCAACGAGTCTGGCCTGCGACGAAGCTGCCAGTGTTTGCGTCAGAGCGGACCGCTTGGGAGGGCAGACTCGATGGCATCGGAACTCTTTATCAAACCTGGGTCAATGGAGCAGGAACTGCGATGGGCCAAGATTTGGTTCAAACAATTCTCGACGTTCCATGGCCGTAGCGGCCCGTCAAATCAGCAAGCGACGGAGTTTACCGCTGCCGAGGTGATTGATTTCTTAAGAAGCAAGCGGGACGCAGGCTTTCCGGCATGGAAGCGGATGAAGATCATTCGTGGCTTGATGATCTACCGCCGTTTGGTGCTGCAGAAGCCGGACGATGACCTAGTTCCTTTGCGGGAAAAAATGCTCGAGATCATTGTCATCGAGCGCAACCGCGATGAGGGCGATGGCTCGATCGAGGAGTCGGGCGGCAAAATCAATCCGCGTGAGCCCGATGCGATCCAGGAGTTCCGCCGGGCGCTGCGACGCGCGGGAC
>NZ_SJPT01000024.1 GCF_007860095.1 Novipirellula galeiformis
TCGCCGCACGGTCCGGCTACAGATGTGGGCGATCGCAATTTCACCGGGATCAAAGACTTCCGAGCGTGTCAGACGAGCCACGATCACACCTCGCAAAACGGCAGCAGCAACAGGGTAACTGGCCAACGTTCAATCGTTCGCCCCACCTAATCCGAAGTCAACCCCCGAGCATTGGGCTCTGTCCCCATGCATGCTCCAAGCATGCTACATTATTTGCGAAGCGGTCCATCAAGATGTCCCTTGGCGACGCGATGTCGTTCAAGTGAGCTGCGTCGTCGATGAAGCAACGCGGACCGTCACGCCCGGCACCGAACCGGGATTGGGCGTTACTGTTGACGAAGATGAAATCCGCAAACATCCGTTCCAGCAAGAACTGCCGCAACGGGTCTTTTATTCCGACGGCGCCGTAGGAGATTGGTAATGAGTGATTCGACCGAGACAGTTCCCACCTTCCACCACGCTGCGTTTCATGGACGCATCGGGATCGCTCTTAACGACATCACGCCACCGGTCGGGATCTATTCTCGCAGTTGGGGCGCTGCGGCGCACGATGTGGCCGATTCGATCCACCGCTCGTTGACGCTGACCGCCACGACGATCGCGTCGCTGTCGGGCGAGTCGCCGTTGGTACTGATCGATGCCGACCTCGGCTGGTGGCGAACGCCGGAACTCTTCCCCCGGTTTAAACAGCGGTTGTTGGAAGAGTTTGCGCTCGACAGTTCACAAATGATCTTCGCGTTGACGCACACCCACGCCGGCCCGCCGCTGCTGGAATCGGCCGATCCGCTGCCTGGAATGGAGCTGACCAAACCGTGGCTCGATTCGGTTCTGGAAACCGCTGTCGCCACCGTCCGCCAAGCCCTCGCCGATGCCAGCGAAGCGACGTTGGAATGGCACACCGGGCACTGCGGACTTGCAACGACCCGCGATTTGCCCGATCCCGAATCGGAAAGCGATCGCTTTTTGTGCGGCTTCGCTCCCGAGGGGCAGGCCGATGGAACGCTGCTGTTGGGGCGAGTCACCGACGCGCAGGGGAACTTGCGAGCAACGATCGTCAACTACGCCTGTCACCCGACCACGCTGGCTTGGGAAAACACGGCGATCTCGCCCGATTACATCGGCGCGATGCGCGAGACGATCCAGCAAGCGACAGGTGCTCCCGCAGTCTTTTTACTGGGAGCCTGCGGCGATCAAGCACCCCGTTATCAATATGTCGGCGACACTGCGGTCGCCGATCGGCACGGTCGCGAATTGGGATATGCCGCGCTATCGACCCTCGCGGGGATGGAGCCCGCCGGGACGCAGCTGGCCTTCGAAGGAGCCGTTACATCGGGAGCACCGTTAGCAAAATGGCGACACCAGCCGCGGAAGGCCTCTGAAAAGATCGCGGCCGTCGAATCCTCGGTCGATCTGCCGTTGAAAGACTGGCCATCGGCGGCGGAATTCGAAGCACAGCGGATCGCCTGTACCGACCGCACCCTGAAGGAACGGCTGCTGCGCCGCCGCGATGTCCGACTCCGTTTGGGCGATGGCAAGACGTACCCGTTGCCGCTGTACATCTGGCGGATGGGTGACGCCGTACTGGTCGGCAGCTGTTGCGAATCCTATTCGATGTTGCAGCGCGAACTGCGAAAGCGATTTCCCAACAACGCGATCATCTGCATGAATCTGATCAATGGCACGATCGGTTACCTCCCCCGGGCTGATCTGTACGACAAAGATGTCTATCCTGTTTGGCAAACCCCATTCGACCGTGGTTGCCTGGAAGCGACTCTAGAATCTCTAACCCAGGAAATCGATGACATCCTCCGCTAGCGAACCGATGCTGCGCGGCGTGCTTCCTGTCTTACAAACTCCTTTCACCGAGCAGGGGGACTTCGATTTCGAGACACTTGACCGCGAGATCCAATGGGCTTTCGACACAGGAGCCGATGGAGTTGTTGTGGCGATGGTCAGCGAAATCTTACGGCTCAGCGAATCAGGCCGCCGTGAACTGGCCGAACATGTTTGCACAGCATCCCAGGGACGCGGAACGTCGGTGATCAGCATTGGTGCCGAGAGCACTCCCGTCGCTGTCGAACTGGCCCAGCATGCCGAATCGGTGGGTGCGTCAGCGGTGATGGCAATCCCGCCGATCTCGACGGGCCTCAGCAACGCCGCCACTCGCGACTACTTCGCAGCGATCGCCGCCAGCATCTCGATCCCATTGGTGGTTCAAGACGCTTCGGGCTACGTCGGGGCGGTGATCGACATCGGTGTCTACGGAGAGTGGTTAAAACAATTTGGTGCCGAGCGGATTCTGTTCAAACCCGAAGCGAGCCCGCTGGGACCGAACCTCTCCCGGTTGCGTGATGCGACCGATGGGAAGGCGCAGATTTTTGAAGGCTCTGGCGGCATCAACCTCGTCGATTGCTACCGACGCGGCATCGTCGGCACGATGCCCGGCACCGATCTGTTGGACGGGATCGTTGCCCTCTGGAACGCCCTGGAAGCGAAAGACGACGACCGGATCTATCAGCTTTCGCTGCCGATCAGCGGGATCGGCGCGTTGCAACTGTCGGCCGGACTCGATGGTTTTTTGGCGATCGAAAAACATTTGCTGGTTCGCCGTGGGATCTTCAAGAATACGGTGCAGCGCCAACCGGTCGGCTGGACTCTCGATGCCCAAACGGCTGCAGAAGTCGACCGACTGTTCGATCGACTCCAAGACGCGATATAGCCCACGATCGAATCCCTCCTCCCCGACGGCCTACCTAATATGCTGCAGCAGCCTACTACTACAATCCGCTATCGCACGATGTCCTGGCTGGCCATCGCGGCGGGGCTGGCCTATCTGTGTCGCAATGCGATCGGCGTGGCGGAGAGTTCCGTTCGCGAGGATCTCGGCCTTACGCTGCAGCAATCGGGATGGTTTCTGGGGGCGTTCTTCTGGAGCTATGCCTTATTCCAAGTCCCCTGCGGTTGGTTCGCGCAGCGTCGAGGAACCCGTGTCGCGTTGACGCTGTTTGCCATCGGATGGTCGATCGCGGCGTTTGCCCTTGGCATCGCCCCGGGGTTTGGCCTGTTGATCGCCGCTCAATTGGTCATGGGCATTTCCCAAGCGGGCATCTTTCCAGCGGCTTGCAATTCGATCGGGCATTGGTTTCCGATGTCCCGGCGAACGTTAGCTTGTGGAATCTTATGCGCTGGGATGCAGGTCGGCGCGATCACCGCCAGCGGTCTAACCGGCGTGCTGCTGCAATCGATCGACTGGCGATGGGTCTTCATTCTGTTTTCACTCCCCGGCATCGCCTGGGCCACCGGATTTGCGATCTCGTTTCGCGATCGTCCCGAAGAAATGGAGAAGGTGAGCGCCGAAGAATTGCAGTTGATCCATGCTCACAAGACGCAGCGATCCGACGGCACCCATGCTCCCGTCGGTGAACGTCAGGGCGCATTGGGCCCGCCGCGGATCTCCGCGATCGTCTTTTTGTGCGGTCAACAGATCTGCCGGGCTTCGGGATATATGTTCTTCGCCAGTTGGTTCCCGACGTTTTTGCAGGCCACGCGCGGCGTCTCGATCGAAACGTCGGGCTTCTTGCAAAGTCTGGTCCTCTGCGGCACATTGACCGGCAGTTTGTCGGGAGGAATCATCACCGATTGGATCTGGCGTCGGACCGGATCGCAGCGACTGAGCCGTAGCGGGATGGGATCGATAGCGCTCTGCATGTGCGGCATTTTGGTACTCAGCGCGTGGGCTGTCAGCGACGTTTCGTTGGCGATCGCATTGCTCTCCCTGGGCTCATTCTTCGCAGCGCTTGCGGGGCCGCCGACGTTTGCATCGACGATCGATTTGGGGGGAACAAAGGTTCCGCAGCTGATGGGACTCGTCAACATGTGCGGCAACCTCGCCGCAGCCGCCTGTCCCGTCTTGGTCGGGATGCTGTTCGAATGGACCGCCAACTGGAACCTTGTGTTGCTATTGTTTGCGGGCATCTATCTCGTCGGCGGCGTCTGCTGGGCACTTGTCGCTCCCCACGGTCGCTCCTCACCTCCACCACCCGAGCCGGCTCCGGAGACGATCGCTTAACACGCTGACCCTACCGCGTGCTTCGGTTGGCAAGAGGAAGGGCCAAGGGGACGGAAGGGCCAAGGGGACAGGGCCAAAGACCAGCGGGAGACCAACGGGGACAGAGCACCTTGGGCTAACGGGGACAGAGCACCTTGTGGGGGCAAATGGGGACAGAGCATCTTGTGGGGGCATGCGTGAGTAACGAGAGCGGACTAGCTGTAGACGCTCGGCACAGCTTCACGGTTGCCACGACCGAAACCATCGTCGATCGCGGGGGATCTCGCTCGAGATCAAGCGAAATCGGGCCGATGCTACGCACCTTGATCTATCGGCGACTCTTTGCGACGCTCGAGAGCTAAAAAGAGGGACGCGGGCAAGCTAATCCGCGCGGGTGAGCA
>NZ_SJPT01000025.1 GCF_007860095.1 Novipirellula galeiformis
ATCACTTCCTCGAAGCTCATCAACGAAGACGCCAATCAGGAACCCTCGCGATGTAACCCAACAGAATTCCAAAACAAATGACAACCACCACTTGTCAAACCTAGGACTTCATAGTCGGCACGCGTCAGCGGGTACGCGCGAAAGATTCTCCATTATCAATACGCCCGGCTCGCGAACTTCGGTGCACGCGTTTGTCACCCTCCGTCGTCGATCGAGCAGAGCATATCACGCTGGGATCGATTGAGCTGTGCAGCAAGCCGTCTTTTTAAGTACGTATTTTACAGCATCGTCGACCGATGTCCAAAGCCCGACGTGAAGTAGGTATGCAATGGCAAACGTCGCTGTTCGGCCATGACCTTGAGCACAATGTATGTAGACGTTGCCGTCAAGTTTCGCGACCTGAGCAGCACGCTGCGTCAATACATCGGGCGCCATGTAGTGCCCGTCCAGCGTTGGAAACGAGATATAGCCTGGTGACCGAAGACCGACAGGTTCGTTGAATTCACATGTCAGGTCGACAATGTGGTCGAAGTGCGATGGGCGTTCGTCCGACAGCAGGCGGCGGCCAATAAATACGTTCTCCGTTTGTTGATTGTATGCGGATTCACGGAAGAAGTAGCGAACCAAGTGCCAGACGAGCGCTAGATACGCAAGGAATGGAGCGAGCAAAACCGAGTGTCCCGGTGAAAGAGTCCCGTTCGGACGTTTGCCGAAGACGACTGTTCCGGCACCAAAGTACGCAATTGAAACCAGAGCAAACGACAAGGCTGGCCAGAGAAGAATGTAGAACCAACTGCCATTGTGAAACGTGTAGATTGCCATCAATGCGGCGAGAATCGCAAACGAGGTTCCATACTTCATGCAGTTCAGGCTTCAATTGGGTGACGCTGGCCATCACCGGGCACGCAGTGATGGCATTCCATTTGTAAAGACGCGCAAACCGTACTCCGTGTGGATGGCTTGGTTCAAGTAAGCTGCTATCGCGGCGGGCGTACTTTCTCATGGCCGAGGATTTGCATTCGCATCGAGTCGACGAGCGAATTGTTCTAGGCATTATAGCGGGCTCTGTAGCACCGCATGGACACCCAAGTCTGGCTCAACCTTCGCCCAACGCGAAGTCAAAGCCTTACTGGTTTCCGCCGTCTGCGAGTGATGATGGTGCAGAAACGCCAACCCACATGCGACCAACATTGCCCGTCGTAGGGCCATCTTTGGATACTTGCAATTGAACTGGATTAAGAAAAGTCTTGTTGGTTATGAAGGATGAGTACTCTCCGAACCCGTTGCCTTTGAGTATGACGTCTGATGACCATGTTCGCCCATCGCTTGGGTCCGTCCATTCATAACAAACCTTGAACGAATCCGCCGCCGCGGAGTACCGGACGTCTGCCACCGACGTGGACCAGGGATGTGATGCGAGACACTGCTCAACACTTGCGGCAACAGCATCAACTGAGATCGGCGACGCGTTTACTCCAGATTGTGATCGAGATGCCCGGAGGCTCGCAAGCTCCAGTCGTGTGACCACGATGACGCATGCCATTGCAACCAAGGCAGTGACAAACAAAAGTGTTGATACGCGAAACTGTTTTCGTTTTAGCATCTGTATACGTTCTAAGTTCAGTCGGGTAGCGGGAGCGATCAGCCGTTCCGAGCAGTTGAGCAACCGCTGCCCAAGATCAACTCGAGGACTCGGTTGCATCACGTGGCTCTGGCTTTTGCCTTGTGTACAGACTCGGCCAACCGGGAGCAGATTTACCGATCCGTAATCTTACCAACAGATCATCGACCGCGGAACCTTTCGCGACATTGGACGCCGCCGTTACGACTCGGGCGGAGAGACGATGGTCCAATGGTCCATCGACGTTCGAGATCCCGACGTGCGAATGAAATCGGTCGTTGGTCAGTCTGTGACGACATTTACAGTAGGTTTGACACGCTACTTAGGCTTCAGGTGGAAGTGGTTTGGCGAATAGTCTGACGCGATGTGCGAGTGATCACGACAGGACTGAATTCCAAGTCGGCGAACGTTAAAAATCACGGGGTACGGGCGAAAGGCGTGAAAGCAAACGAGAAAACAGACCACCCGTACTCCCGTGCATTTTATGGTTCCCCGCCCTCTGGATTGCGGCTTCGAATCGCATTGAGTTGTCGCAGACGTTCTGGAGCACCAAGGTGGTCAAAGTACCATATCATCATTGCAGCAGACACCGTCAGCCCAAGCCATATCACGATGCCGAAAAAAGGAAACGGATTCAGCCCAGCAAGACGCAGTGTTGAGGATACCCCAAACGCAATGAGGGGCGGGAAGAAAATCGGAAAGTCCAACGTTGGCACCCCACCACCACTATAGATGTCATGCGATGCATCCCAAACGACCTTCGCCTTGAAGACAAACGCTACCACAAATAGGAGCGTGAACGTTAGTGCGACCCAGATCATGTGGAACTCAGTGAGGCCATGACGATGTCGTCGACGTCAGTCGGGGAACGTCGAAAATCACGGGGCACGGGCAGTTGACTTGCAAGCCGACCCAAAACCGCACCACCCGTGCTCACGTGCATTTTTTGGTTACCGAACACCGCGTGCTCCACCGCCCACGGTTCGCCAGTTGCGTTGACAGTATTGTAGCCACCCCTGAGCCGACCGAGCAACAAACCGTTCGTCGGCGAGCGGAAATACGTCGGTGGCCAAACGGCGTGCCGCCTCGACACCGCAGATCGAAACAGTGCCACAGCGATAACACAATCAGGTGATCGACCAATCCAGACCGGACCAATGTCGGTCGTCACTGGTCAACCACACCGAACTAAGCATCCCATCATCGACCATTGGTTTGAGCGAAGCGGCACGTCGTGGCGGGTGGACGGTGTCCGACATCATGATCGTAGCCGCGTTGCCAACCGCAAGCCGAGGTGCCGACGTTAGAGTTTTGAAGCGGGGTCGAAACCGCACGAGCTCAAGTCCGGTAACGGTTGCCATCACCGGGCACGGAGAGTGATGTATCCATTTGTGAAAACTCGCAAGCCGTGCTCCGTGTGCATGGCTTGGTTCAAGTAAGCCGCTATCGCGGCGGGGTGGTTGGGTTTTTCGATCGTCAGTTTAGCCGATCCTCAGGGCGCTGGCATGTTTTCTTGTTGTTTTTTACTCTCTCAACAAGGATCTACCATGGTTAACTACGATCACCTTCCCGCTGCATCTCGTTACTTCGACGGCAAGCTCTATCAGAACATGAACGACGACCTGCAGCTCGCAGGCATGAGCAAACGCACCGTGCACGGCTACCTGCGAGCCGTGCGACAACTGGCCGACTACTGCGAAAAACGCCCCAACCGGATCACCGAAGCCGAACTGCGACGATACTTCCTGTACCTCAAAAACGAAAAACAATTCGCGTACGGGTCGATCCGTGTAGCATTCTCTGGCATCAAGTTCTTCTACTCGCGAACCTGCAAGCGGAACTGGCAGACGCTCGCCACAATGAAGCTGCAGCGGTCCAAAACGATGCCGGAGGTGCTTACCATCGAACAGGTGCACCGCATCGTCAACGCTTGCCGAGTCGAGCGGATCGCAGCCTTCTTTTGGACGACCTACTCGATGGGCTTGCGGCTCGAGGAAGCTCGCAACCTGCAAGTCGGTGACATTGATTCCCAGCGGATGATGGTTCACATTCATCGAGGCAAAGGCGCCAAAGATC
>NZ_SJPT01000026.1 GCF_007860095.1 Novipirellula galeiformis
GTGGTTTTGGTGGGTGGAGTGAATGTGACCGGCAGCCGCACGCTGCCGAGATCACGGGTCCGAGTCGCCAGTCATTTTGAACGAATGACTCCCACCCATCAAACCTCGGACTTACATGGATTCTTTACCCGACTGAGAAACCTGAATGGTTGACTTGAATCCATACGCATCGACTGCATCGCCGCCATTGGCGATACCAGATCGCCGATCGACGCACCCAGACTGGCGATGGATGCTTAGTTTGGTCTACCTATTCTCCGCGTTTTGCTTGTGGGCCATTTTCAACTCAACCGCAAGCGAAAATGGATACAAACTCTTTTGCCACGGTTATTGCTCGATAGTACTCTTCGGGCCTGATTCGATGGTGTTGCGTCATGTTTTACCGCTCTTGCTCGCGGTTTTGCCGACTGGTGTATCGGCGCTGATCTTTTGGCATTTTTACCACAACTGCAGGACCGAGCGAAAAGCAACTGGCCGCAACTTCGTTTTTCTCATGATTGGTTTTATACTTGCTGTAGCAAATGCGTCGCTGTACGATCCCGTTGGCTGACCCAGTGCGAGCGGGTAACAATGCCGTGAACCGGAGTCGCGTGTGCCCCGTTCTGGCAAGGGCCAACTTTTTCGACGCGACCCGGTTACGGCTAGCGTTACCCGACTGAGCTTTTTTCTATGCGTATTCCAATCTTCGTTGCTCTCGCCTTCGCTGCGACAGCAAGTGTGTCCGCTCAACTCGTCGATCCAACCAAGATTCCGGTACCGCTTACTGAAGACCTCGCCCCGAAACTCGCGTCGGTTAACTCCATAAGCTATCGGGATGCCGGCCCGGTGCACGACGACGGATCCTATCTCGTTAAGTTTGACTGCAACGATGAACGCGAACTTACAATCCTTTTTCCACACCCGAATTACTGGACGGCCAATGCCAGACGTGATTCGAAGCAGCCGATCATTGCAATTCTTCATGCCGACGGTTCACAGGCAATCTCTGAGATTGAACCTGACTCGAAGCTCAACCAGTTGGTTGTGCGTCTCGTTAAGAATGACATTTCCAAGAATAGGTATGACGCCAAGACGTTGACCCAACTCAAATACACAGCGAAGACGATCGAAGATCGTAAACGACACGAATTCTTTGACTCCGGCTTCGGTAACGCAGGCAATGGCAAGTAGCTGGTGGATTCACAATGGCGGGTGACCACGACGATGCACGCGAGTCGCCGAGTTGAGTTTATTGAAATGGTGATTCGCTCGCGGCGGCCACGTGATCTTTAACGTTCCCCGACAGAACAATGAACGCGTGACGCAATTCGCAACCACCGCCGACGTTCGCGCAGTGAGCGACTCATCTATTCCGACCTACATAGGGCGTTACGCACTCACCTTCGGCATCGCGATCGCGTTCGATGTCGTAGTGCGAACAATTTGGACCGACGTCTTCGCTCCAATTGGCATGGCAAGCATGGCCTCGTACATCTGCACCGCACCGGCGACGAAGCCTAGGTTTCGATCGCTTCCGCGCTACGCGATTGCTCTCATGCTCAGTGCGATTTTTGCGTTCATGGCCGCTAATGCGTACAAAATGGCGGGCGTTGACGAGATCGTTACTTCGGCTTGGGTTGTCACTGGTGTTTTTTACACGGTCATTTTTGGGTGCATGGAGAGCCTTGCATTCTTGTGGACTTGCTTGCTTACTCCTGGCCGTGATCCCGAACGCAAATAACGGTAACCATCGGATTCAACGGAGGACCGGTGGTCAATTTTCACGAATGGATGCTCAACTCCCGGTCCCCGCTGATCCGGGACGGTTATCCGAACGTACGACTTGAAGTCCCAACGAGTCAGTTTGCATCACATTAACTCGCACTTCGCTCGATACCTTTTGGCGATTCACGTTGCTTTTGTGCCGCTATTGGTTGCTGGCATCTACTACCTTCGAGGCCAACAACCTCTCCCGGACAAAACTCAACTTTGGTGGATCCCTGCGATCACCGGCCAACTCAATCTTGTTGTGATCGTCTCCGCTTTCTCAGCTTTAACACCGATTCGACGAATCGCATTTTTCGTTTTTGGTACATCCTACGTCGTTTCGCTATCCTTCGTTTCAAGAGCCTTACTTTATGAGAGTTGGTCGCTCTCATTCACCACGAAGACGCAACATGTCGCGAACGTCTTACCTGGGATGTTGATGTCCGTTCTCGTGTGTTTCACATTGGTCATTTCATCAAGATTGATTTTTGGTGTTTGGGCACGCAATCACAAGAAGAGTAGAGGCGAGAAGATTGGAATTGCCGACTTGCTGATCGCGACTCTAATAGTGGCGGCAGCCATCGCGGTTTATCAGTCCTACATATCGACGTGGGTGGAAACGGACATCCGACAACATAACGAGCGTCTCAAGGCGATGCCCCATCGCATCTTTGGCTACTCGATGCGTGCCGGATGCTGCATTGGAATTACTCTATTAGCATTGTCGCGGCGGCACTGTATTGCTGGTTTGGCATTGTTTGCTTCTGCGATCGTACTCAATCCAACACTTCACGCGACCTTCATGCCATCCCAGATTGCGTTGTTTCCGATCTATTCTTGGAGTATTGTTGGATGCACATTGTTTGCAATGCGGTGCGCTGGATATGCTCTTCGGCCTCGACTTGAATTCACCAAAGCGGATAACCAAAACCAATAAGGCTTTGACTTCGCGTTGAGCGCAGGTTGAGCCTGACTCTCTTTGAATGGTTAGCGTTCTGTGAACCAGAGTGGCTCGTGAGATTCGCCGAAGCTCAAGGCCTCTGTTCAAGAAGCCCGGCTGAACTCTAACGCTCGTGACGTGTCAGCTAGCCTCAGCTGCCAAGATATGGTACGGGCTTTGCATTATTAAGCTTGCGACTTTTGGCGTCTCGGAGCCCGCTGAATGTATCAGATGATTCGTTATTTGCCGTGTCACTCCTCAATCGGTCTCCCCTTCGGTGTAGACTTTCTGCGGAGCTACGAACGATCATTTTCGCTCGAAGCCTGATCGAAGTTCATGTATTTCCAAGGAAATTAGTGGTTCGTCTGGTGTTGAACTCAGTAGCACAGCTAGCAGTTCAACGCGGTTGGGGGTGCCCGTTTCCAGGGGCCGCCGAATTCCAGAACAACGTCCATTGGAATTGCAGTGAGCCTGCTCCTCGGGTGATCCAGACTTGGGTGTCCATGCTGTGCTACAGAACCCGCTATAATGCCTAGAATAATTCGCCCGTCGACTCGATGCGAACGCAAATCGTCGACCACGAGAAAGTACCCCCGCCGCGATAGCGGCTTACTTGAACAATGTGGTGCACCGAAGGACGGTTTGCACGTTTTCTCGAATGGATCGTCAACCGTCCGTCCTCGGTGACCACCGCCGTTCTACGATTGAAGAATCATGCGTCGACTCGCTATCGCTAGCACGATCTGCATTTTCGCGTTCCTCGCGTCGACCTATTTCTTGACGTCTGCACGTTGGTCTGGTCACTTCACCCTCCGCGTAAAGTTGGACGTCCCACCGGACGTTGATCGTGATTCATTTGCCTAGGCACTGTTCGGAAATAACTTCGTCATTTGCTGACTGGAAATACGTAATTGTATTTGCCTAGGATTTCATCACGAATCGTCGCTTCACATTGTCGAAAAACTATGCTCGCTTTGCACCCGGATTGG
>NZ_SJPT01000027.1 GCF_007860095.1 Novipirellula galeiformis
GCTTGTTCATGGAACTCACGTTCCTTGAGCACGCGAACGTCAGCGTCAATGATGATGGGCATGGGGACGGATTTTTTAGAGTGCGTGGGCTTGGCAGAATGATTACCTGGCAAAATGATTTCCAGGACCGAGGTGGCTTAGTTTTAAATCATTTTGCCAATTCTCAGTGCAGCAAGTTGGTCTGCGTGGGTGTCATGTTTGCGGTTTTGGCAGAATGATTACTTGGCAAAATGATTTCCAGGATCGAGGTGGTTTGGGTTTTAAATCATTTTGTCCCACAATCATTTTGCCAGTTCTCGGTGCAGTAAGTGGTTCTGCGTAGGTGTCATGTTTGCGGGCTTGGCAGAATGATTACCTGGCAAAATGATTTCCAGGACCGAGGTGGCTTAGTTTTAAATCATTTTGCCCCGCAATCATTTTGCCAGTTCTCGGTGCAGTAAGTGGTTCTGCGTAGGTGTCATGTTTGCGGTTTTGGCAGAATGATTACCTGGCAAAATGATTTCCAGGACCGAGGTCGTTTTGGTTTTAAATCATTTTGGCCCACAATCATTTTGCCAGATCTCTTTTCGTCCAATGATGACATCACTCCGTTCTTGAGCCGCTCATGCGCAAGATCCGCCTTTAGCGTTGAGTGGGGGAATCAGTAGGCGGAAAGCGAGATCCACCGAAACAATGCGAAGGGCCAATACTAAAATGCCGTCAATGCGAGCGTCTGGTAGTGTAGTGGGGCTTTCCAAACGTGGATGTCTCAGGTTTGAATGCTTGGTATGGTTTATCTGGCTATTGAAGGAGGGAACGAAGTTCAATGTCGTGGTTGTGCATATTGATCCATTGGACGCAAGTGAGCTTGGTGTGAGAAAGTAGCCGACGTAGGTGCTCTTGCATTGCCGAACGGTCACTCTGCAGTGCAGTGACGGCAAACGCGGTATCGTCGGCGAGTAGACAGAATGGCTGAGTTCCGACTGGTTGATTTCGGTCGTAGATGGGCACTGGCCGTAACACTGCCTCTGGGCCGCCGAAGAAGTGAATAATGGCTTCGCGGTAGAGTGAGATGCTTAGGAATGCTCCCCAGTCGGTAAGTAAATCGATGATGAGCGTCCGTAATCGATTGCTGGCTTCGTTAATCGGGTTCCAGGACACGTTGGCGAGCGAGACGCGACGACGTTTCACTAAGTTGAGCTGGGTGGAGATGTATTTCTTTTCAACGCTCTTGGGACGCAAATTGACCAACAGACCGTGTTGCATCTCGGTGAGCAGAAGATAGTGCAGGGTTTGAGCCTCGTGTGATTTGGTTAACTTCTCCGCCGTCTTGGCTTCCATCATCAGGCTGTTTGTGAGCAGCAGGTCTATGTAATACCGTTTCTCGAATGTGTTGTGTCGGACAATGATCTCGACTTCACGTCTTGCGGGTGTCATGCCAATTTGCTCGCACCGCATCTGAATGATTCGCTTATAGGATTCTTCGTTCATCAGACGACCAAATTGGTTGTGAACGTCAAACACGATCCCCAGTACTTTTTCCGCTTGTTCATGGAACTCACGTTCCTTGAGCACGCGAACGTCAGCGTCAATGATGATGGGCATGGGGACGGATTTTTTAGAGTGCGTGGGCTTGGCAGAATGATTACCTGGCAAAATGATTTCCAGGA
>NZ_SJPT01000028.1 GCF_007860095.1 Novipirellula galeiformis
TGGAATTGCCCACGAAAAGTTGACAGTGGGCCGGTCTTAACGGGAAGGTAAATGGTGCCTCCTGTGGATCAGGATTCACCGACGAATAACGGTTCTTCGATGGATTGCTCAAAGTCGATCGGACTCTGGTAGCCCAGGGATGAGTGCAAACGGCAGGGGTTGTAAAAACATTCGATGTATTCAGACACGCCGCGTGTGGCGTGTTCGTGAGTGTCGTAGATCTGCCGGGCCTCTTCCGTTTTGTAGCTCTTGAAGAACGATTCCATCGGAGCATTGTCATAACAGTTGCCGCGACGACTCATGCTCTGAGTAAGTCCATTGGCGGTTAGCCTGCTGCGGAAATGCTCGCTGGCGAATTGGGAACCACGATCACTATGAACGATCAGGCCAGTCGGCGGGGACCGGAGCACCAGAGCTTGATCCAATGCCCCGACCACCAATTCAGAGTCAATGTTACGACTGGTTTTCCAACCGACAATTTTGCGTGAATGTAGGTCAACGAAAGCGCACAGGTAGCTGAATCCTTCTTTGGTGGGAATGTAGGTGATGTCAGTGAGCCAAACTTGATTAATAGTTTGGGCCCAAAAGTTTTGCTTAAGAAGGTTCTCGGCGACGGGGTGATCATGATTGGAATCCGTGGTCGAGATTCTAAATTTCGTGCGGCGATTCGCTTGGATTCCTGCCTTACGCATGTACTTGGCGACGGTGTTTCGGCTGCACTGAACTCCTCGTTTCAATAGTTCGCGTTGCATTCTTGGACTTCCATAGGCATCGTGATGCCTTTCCAAGCGAATCCTTTTGATCGCCTGCGTGATTTGCATTTCTTTCTGCTCGGTCGTGGTGCCGTCGCGTCTGGAAAACTGATAGTACGCTGCACGCGTCACTTCGAGAGTTCGACAGAGCACCGCAACCGGCCATCGATCGCGATGCTTGTCAATAAAAGTGAGCCTCAGCTGCTTTCTTTGGCGAAAAACGCTGTCGCTTTTTTTAAAATGTCGCGTTCCATCTTGAGCTGTCGGTTCTCCTCACGGAGTCGTTTCAGTTCGGCCTCGACCAACTGACTGCCAATCACTTCGGCACTGAAAGTCCCATCTTCATCAAAAGCCTTCTTCCATTTGCGAATCAAAGTTTCCCCGACGCGCAAGTCTTTGGCGACCACGGCATACGACAGTCCTTGTTCAATCACTTTTTTAACGGCAGCCAGTTTAAATTCTCGGCTGAATGTTCGACGCTTGTCCATGAATCGGATCTCCTGTCAGAGACAGTCTGACATCCGCCGGTCCACTGTCAACTTTTCGTGGGCAATTCCAG
>NZ_SJPT01000029.1 GCF_007860095.1 Novipirellula galeiformis
CGCAGCGGATCGACAGACTCGGGGCGCCCCGCGACCAGGCAAAATAACCGGCCAAAGTCGCCGACCAGTTCGCACCATGTCTTGGTGTCCAGTCCCAAACGCCTGAGCACCGGTGGTACATCGGCAGGTGTCCGGCCGTATTTGCCTGGAGCGATTTGGCGGGCGGTCCAGTCGAGTGTCTCCAGGTAGTCTTCGAGCGACATCGGTAGAAACCCTTTGTCGCTGCAGCGTTTTCCCGACCGACTCACACAGGGGCCAATCTCATCGGATCGCTCGTCGATCGAGACAGGTGCCAAGAAACGGTCACGCCGTTTTGCTGCCGGAACGACTTCGTCTCGATCAGAGGTGATCGACTCAATTCGCCGCTGAACCGAGGTGTGATCGCTCTGCTCAAGCGTCTTGGCCATCGCAGCACGAATCGGATTCAGGTCGACATAGGCCGCACAAGCCAACAGCGAGGCTTCGTCGACGATCCGAGTGGCGTGGAAGCGATCTTGGAAGAAGTGCCCCGATTCTTCGTCTTCGTGGTTCGCCCGCATTGCGACACGTTGGCAAAGCAGTCGCATCCACCAGCTGATACTGCTGAGCCGTTTGCGGATTTCGTCACATTTGACAGGGCATCCTGCGATCGACCGGATCTCCGCTTCGGTGGGCGGAAGGGGCTGGCCATCGGGACCTCGGCGATGCGGGCAGATCATCATCCACCGCCGTGCCACCTCGTTGTCGCTCCAGGTGGCAACCACGTCCGGCCGCGTGCGGAGGATCAAGTGGACATGGTTTGATAGTAAAGCAAACGCGAGAAGATCGACGCCAAAGCAATTCGCAAAGTGCGTCAAGTATTGTTCGATCCACTCTTTGCGATGGTCGAAGTTCTTGCCGGTGAAGGGATCATTGCCCATCAAGAAACATCGCCGCACGGTCCGGCTACAGATGTGGGCGATCGCAATTTCACCGGGATCAAAGACTTCCGAGCGTGTCAGACGAGCCACGATCACACCTCGCAAAACGGCAGCAGCAACAGGGTAACTGGCCAAC
>NZ_SJPT01000030.1 GCF_007860095.1 Novipirellula galeiformis
CGTGCTAGCTACGAAGCACTCGTCAACAGCTCACGCGCCCGCCGCCGGAGATGGTAGCGGCGGTGCGTCCGATGACTACGCATCGAATCGACACGCTCGGGTCGACCCGCAACCGTGCAAAACAGGCTGCCAAAGTCGCTGGCTAACTCGCACCAAGACGAAGCATCCAAACGCAATCGCTTCAGCACCGAGGGCACTCCCGCGGGCGTCTTCCCACGCTTGCCCGGCGCCACCTGGCGAGCTGTCCAATCGAGCAGCTGAAGATAGTCCTCTAGCGGCATCGCCAGAAAACCTTTGTCACTGCAGCGACACCCCGATTCGCTCGGGCAAGGGCCAATCGGATCGGTCCGCTCATCGATCGTCAGCGGAGAGAGAAAACGATCGACAGAATCAACTGCAGCCATCGCAAGCGGATTGGCGCTTCCGGCCACCTCGCAACGGTCGCCGGCTGGGATCGCTTGAATTCGGCGTTGCAGCGAAGTGTGATCGCTGCCTTCGAGCGTTGCGGCCATTGCCGCTCGAATCGGATTGAGGTCGACGTAGGCGGCACACGCGAGCAGCGACGCTTCGTCGGCTAACCGCGTCGCATGAAAGCGATCCTGAAAGAACCGCCCCGATTCTTCCTCTTCGCGGTTGGCCCGTGTCGCGACACGCTGGCAAAGCAGTCGCATCCACCAACTGATGCTACTGAGTCGTTTGCGGATCTCGGCACGTTTAACGGGACACCCTGCGATCGATTGAATTTCAGACTCGGTTGGCGGCATCGGCGAGCCGTCGGCATGGCGGCGATGGGGACAAAGCAACATCCATCGCCGCGCCACCTCCTGGTCATTCCAGGCGACGACCACATCGGGGCGAGTGCGCAGGATCAGATGGAAATGGTTCGAGAGAATCGCGAATCCCAACAGATCAATTCCGAAGGCGGCAGCGAATTGCTGCAAATGCTGTTCGATCCAGACTTTGCGATGGTCGAAGTTTTTTCCCGAGTAAGGATCATCCCCCATCAAGAA